>WFRO01000379.1 GCA_015486475.1 Bacteroidales bacterium | reverse complement strand
GGCTCTCGAAGAGACGGAAGGTGATCCAGGAGAAGGTCACCGTGATCATCAGGGGCATGAAAAGGGAATATCCGTTGGTGATCTCGGCGATGAGGAAGATGGCCGTCAGAGGTGCCTGGATCACGCTGGCGATCATGCCGGCCATGCCGGCGAGGGCAAAATTGCTCACAGGCAGATCCAGGCCCAGGTAATTGCTCAGCAGAGCATAGGAAAGACCTACGTTCACACCCATAAACAGTGTGGGGGCAAAGATGCCACCGATGCCGCCGGCTGAAAAGGTCAGTGTGGTGGCGATAGCCTTGAAGAACACGATCATCAACAGGAGCGCCACCAGGATCAGGGTGTTGTTACTCAGTCCTCCGTAAAAGGTGTTTTCAAAGACATAGGAATAGTCCCCCTGGAGCGAGCTGTTGATGGCATTATAACCCTCACCGTAGAGGGAGGGAAAGAGATAAATGAGTCCTCCCAGCAGCAGACTGCCCAACAGAAAGCGCTGCCACCACTTCCCTATCTTTTCAAAAGAGTCGTGTATAAAAATAAAGGTACGAAGGAAATACAGGGCTGTCAGGCCTGTCAGGATCCCCAGCAGGATATAGTACACGATATTCTTCATCTCGAACGGCTGGACATACTCAATGGTATACAGGGTGCTCTGCCCCAGGAAGAAATAGGCCGTGAGGGCACCTGTGGCCGAGGCGATGAGCAGGGGCAGGACGGACACGGAGGTGAGCTGCAGCATGATCACCTCCAGGGCAAAGGCGATGCCCGCGATAGGAGCTTTGAAGATAGCTCCCATGGCGCCGGCGGTAGCACTCCCCAGCATGAGGATGACCAGCTTGTAATCAAGACGCAGCAACCGCGATATGTTGGAACCTATCGCAGCGCCCGTGGCAACCGTAGGACCCTCCAGTCCCACCGACCCGCCGAAACTGGTGGTGATGGCGCTGGTGACGATGGAGGAATACATATTGTGCGCCTTGATACGGCCATTGTTCTTGGAGATGGCATACAACACGATCGGAACACCATCACCGATGGGTTGACGCAGGATATACCGGATGAAGATCAGCACCAGCAGGATGCCTGCCACCGGGAAGAGAAGATAGAGATACCTGTGCATCCCCAGATCGAAGGAGGAAGCAAGAAAATGTTCCAGCAGCCGGACGATGTTTTTCAGGATCACAGCCGCAAAACCCGCCATGATCCCTATGATGAAACTGACGATCATGACGAACTCTCTGTCGGGGAGATGCTCATCCCGCCATTTGTAAAAACGTACCAGTCTTCTCCTCAGTTTCATGGAGGACAAATATAATCCCAAATCATCAATAGAAAAACAAAAATGTTCCCTGAAATGCAATACGGGATAAATATAACCGTCCCTTCGCCCTGTAAGCACTTTTTTTTTAAGTTTGCAGGGATGCTGTATGACAGATGACCGGAAGGCTCACGACGGTTGTGCAGCGGTTTCATTTTCAAAGCATCCCGTATGATAGATTTTTCATCATTCCTTTTGGAGAACGGCCTGAAAGTGCTGGTCAATGAGGACCCGCAAAGCTCGCTGGTGGCTGTGAACCTCCTCTACCGGGTGGGCGCCCGTAACGAGGATCCCGGACGCACCGGCTTCGCCCATCTCTTCGAGCATCTGATGTTCGGCGGCAGCCGCCACATCCCCGAGTTTGACCGGCCGCTGCAGATGGCCGGAGGGGAGAACAACGCCTTCACCAATAATGATTTCACCAATTATTACATCACCATCCCGCGGGAGAACCTGGAAACGGCTTTCTGGCTGGAATCGGACCGCATGCTGGAGCCGGCCTTGTCGGAAGAGAGCCTGGAGGTGCAGAGGAAGGTGGTCATCGAGGAGTTCCGGCAGCGTTACCTGAACCAGCCCTACGGCGATGTGTGGCTGCTGTTGCGTCCCCTGGCCTACAAGGTGCATCCTTACCGCTGGCCCACCATCGGCAAAGAGCCGGAACACATCGAAAAAGCCACCATCGAAGAGGTGAAGGCTTTTTTCTATTCCCACTACGCCCCCAACAATGCGATCCTGGCCCTCTCCGGGAACATCACGGCCGCAGAGACCCGGGAGCTGGTAACCAAATGGTTCGGCGACATCCCGGCCCGCAACGTGGCAGAACGGGAGATCCCTGCCGAACCACCGCAAAATAAGAAAGAGACCCTCCACGTCGAACGGGATGTGCCGGCAGATGTCATCTACATGGCCTGGCACATGGACCCGCGTTACAGCGATGGCTTCTACCCGGCCGATCTGATCAGCGACATCCTGGCCAACGGCAACTCCTCCCGCCTCTACCAGCACCTGGTAAAAGATAGAAAGCTCTTCAGCCAGATAGATGCCTATGTGCTGGGCAGCGTCGACCCGGGCCTGCTGGTCGTCTCAGGTACCCTGATGAACGGCGTCACCATGGAGGATGCGGAAGAATCGATACAGGAAGAGCTGCAGGAACTGAAAAATGGGAACGTCACGGAACGTGAGCTCACCAAAGTGAAGAACCGCCTGGAATCGACATGGGTCTTTTCGCAGGCCCACATCCTCAACAAAGCCATGAACCTGGCTTATTTTGAATTCCTCGATGAGGCAGGGGCCGTCAACCGGGAGATGGAACGGTATCACCGGGTCACCCCCGTGACGCTCACGGAAAAAGCAAGAGAGCTGTTCCGGGACGAGAACCTGGCAGTGTTGTACTATCACGCTAAAAGAAAAGGCAAAAGTAAAAAGGCATAAGGCAAAAGTAAGGATGAAGGATGAACGTCGATTGTCGAACAAAGAACACCGAATAACGAATTTTGAGTTTTGATTTATGAATGATGATTTATGAATGACCACTTAATTACTACTTAATTTCGCGAGCGAAGCGAGCTAATTTCTACCTAATTACTACCTAATTTCGCGAGCGAAGTGAGCTAATTTCTACCTAATTACTACCTGATTTCGCGAGCGAAGCGAGCTAATTTCTACTTAATTACCACCTAATTCTCACAAACAAAAAGAAAGAACTGCATATGAGCCCAGACAGAACCATTCCTCCTCCCATCCTGCCGGTGGAGGACATACGGTGGCAGCCTCCCGGCGAGGGGGTGCTGGCGGGAGGCAGCCGCCTGTATACACTCCCGTCGCCGGGGCTGGAGGCGGTACGTCTCGACCTCGTTTTCCCCGGCAGCACCTGGACCGAGCACAAGCCGCTCGTCAGCGAGGCCACCGTCAACACGCTGCGGGAAGGAACCCGCACACGTGACGCGGAGACCATCGCCGAGCTGTTCGATTATTATGGCAGCTATATCCTCGCCTACAACACCCGCGACTATGCCGGCCTCAGCCTGTATGCCCTGCGGCGTCATACCGCGCCTGTGCTGGAGATCCTGGATGACATCCTGCACAACCCCGTATTCCCGGAAAAGGAGGTACAGACCTGGCTGAAGCAGGAACAACAGTCCTTTATCATCGAAGCGGAGAAGGTGAGCTATCAGTCCAACG
The DNA here is from genome assembly GCA_015486475.1 of Bacteroidales bacterium. Classification (GTDB taxonomy): domain Bacteria; phylum Bacteroidota; class Bacteroidia; order Bacteroidales; family VadinHA17; genus DRPN01. The sequence goes on along the minus strand of WFRO01000379.1, from coordinate 484 downwards.
CCGCTTTCCTGGAGAAGATCTACGGCAGTGGTCACCCCTACGGTCTACGCCGGGAGGTGTCGCATTACGGTCAGGTCGCCCCCGTTGACCTGCAGCAGTGGCATGCCCGCAACATCCACTGCAACAACTGCTTCCTGGTGCTTACCGGCGAGATCGATGAGGCTTTGCTCGGGGACATCGAAGAACGATTCGGCAGGGAAGATCCCGGCAAGACAGCTCCGCAGTTGCGGGAGGCTCCGGCCCCTCCCCCGCCGGCAGCAGCGAGGGAGACCATCCCCCGGGAGAATGCCGTGCAGGCGGCCCTCACCCTGGGAAAACGCACGATCAACAGGGACCATCATGATTTCCCGGCGCTCTCCTTCACCCTCACCCTCCTGGGCGGGTACTTCGGGTCCAGGCTGATGCGTAACATACGTGAGGAAAAAGGCTACACCTATGGCATCACCTCGACCGCCAGGCCGTTGCAGAGGGATGCCTACCTGAG
>WFRO01000378.1 GCA_015486475.1 Bacteroidales bacterium | reverse complement strand
CTGACAGTATCTGTGGTGGCCGAAGGGCAGCCGGCCACGCTGAGTGTACTGAAGATCTTCAGGGCTCCCCGTCTGCCTGTGAGGTTAAAAGAGGGGAAATATGTCACCAGTGAGAATTTTTTGGTGCCCAATGGCAAATTTATCATTGAGCTGCTGAACAAAGGAGCCATTACCGAAGCCCGGAAGAACATCAGTGCTATCCCGGAGCAGCAGTATGCCCGGGAGAAAGCATGGTTGCTGATGGCCCTGGCCGGCAGGATAGAGACGCAGGATCCGCGTCCCTGGCTTGAATGGGCGAAAGAACTGTTCAAAAAAAGTAAGCAGGAGAAAAAGCACCAGGGAGATGACTTTAACATAGAGATGATAGACTTGTACGGGCAGGCCGATACATGGTATAATATGGCCGGGTGGGACTGGGCCAAAAAATATTCGGATAAAAGTATTTTTCCCCGCATGGACATGGCTGCCCGGCTTCTTTTGTGTATTGCCGGTGAAGAGGGATATCCTTTACAGGACCGGGCGCGCTGGGAGGTGGGGAAGATCGCTTTCTGGGCCTGGGTGGAGGAACATGCAGACTATACCAAAGAGGTGGCAGACCGGCAGTTTGGTTATCTGCTGAAATATTATCAGGACCCGCTGCTGGAGATCTATGCCGGTGTGAGATCAGAAACACCGGATATGGAGAAGGAAGCTGAAAAGTATGAAGGGTTCCCCCAATGGGCTGTTTATGAGGTGATGGCACTCAGGAAAGTACGTGATCTGATCCACTACTGGGTTCAGTACCGGCAGGCAGACAACGGAGAGTTCGGCGGGAAATATGATGATGATGTGGAGATGTTGAGGTGGTGGTGGGTAGCCCGTCTTGCTGCCGATGATAAAGCAACCCTGGAGGGGCTGCGTAAGCTGGTGAACGGCATATGGACCAGTGGGTGGATCACCAACGGTTTTTCAAAGAAACTGCGGGATGTGGAGCACTCCTCCGAGCCCGTGGCAGATACACAACCCGTCATGATAGGTCTGGATTATGGCAACCCGGTCTATGTGGAGAGGTGTATGCAGAGCATGAAAGGGATCTTCGGACTCTGGACCGGTATCAATCAATATGGACACCGGCATTTCAGGTCATCCTGGTACTCCTCCACGGCCATCGATACAACGCCCCCAAAAGGTTGTGATGTGGAGATGAACACCCGCACGGTAAAAACGCTGCGGTGGGTGGCCTGGTACAACGGTCATCCCCTGGCCCGACAGTTCATGAGAGAATGGGGGGATGCCTGGTTGCAGGATTGCCAACGTACGGATAAGGGAAAACCTTATGGCATTGTTCCCAGTGCGATCCGGTATTACGACGACGCCATCGGCGGGTACAGCGATAACTGGTACCATCCCGGACTGTTCTGGAAATATTTCGATTATACGGGAGGAGCAAAGATGATGAATCAGCTCTTTTCCACCTGGTTATTCACCGGCGACAAAAAATACCTGGAACCCATCGGGGATGCTTTACATATATCCCTGAAATACAGCAAAAAAGAAACGGAACAGGCTGCCCCGGGATCCGAAGCCTGGGTGGCCGGGATACTGAAAGGTTCCAGGAGATTCAGGGAACTCCTGGAACTGTGGCGCAATTATATCGGGGATCATGCTTATGACAGCATCCTGGTGAAAAACGGTTCGGATTATCTTAAGTTCCTGATCACGGGAGATACAGCCCCGCTCGTGGACGGTTGTAAAAAGATCATCAAAGGAGTGACGGCTAACTGGGATCTGCTGACCGCCGAGGGATATTACACCGACAGGATAGAGATCGGTGATCTGCACAAAGGAGAAGTGTGGGGCGTGGGAACTCTGGAGTCGATGTATCTGGGCAATGCGGTGTATGATGGGTTTTACCCGTATTATACCGTGAGCTGGGAAAATATGGGAGATGATTTTGCCGCCCTGGTCCAAAAGTCAGACCGGAAAGAAGTGAAAATACTGACTTACAATCTTTCGGAAAAGGACAGATCCGGAGCCCTGTTCCTGTGGCATCTGGATCCGGGAGTGTATATCATGAACAGCACGGTCCTTCCCGCAGGGACGGGTGAAGGGGGAAACACCACGTCGGATACAATAGTAGCCGGCGATCATTATGCCTGGACCCCTGTGTATTTGCCTGCCGGTAAAGGGATGGAGATCTCACTTGTACAGCTCAGAAGATCGCAGAAGGATCAGGAGGCTCTTCCCGATCTGGCCATTACCGGTCAGGAACTGCAGATCACAGACGATATAGAAAACGGCAGGACAAATATAACCCTGCCGGTGCATAACATAGGCATAAAGGATGTGGAAAACATCCGGCTCATCCTGATGCATGACGGGAAGATCATCCAGGCAAAGACCCTTGACCGGCTGGAAGCGCCCCTGGACCTGAATGCCCGGAAAAAGGAGGTGACTTTCAGCATAGGACAAAAGGAAAGCGGAATATACCGGATCGTTGCAGACCCGGAAGATCACCTTCGTGAGATCACGGAGGTTAATAACGCAATATCGTTTCAACTTAAAAATAATTTCCTATGAAATACTTTAAAGAAATATTGTTGGGAGGCGTGATCTTTTTCATGTCCCTTTCCTCCGGCGCCCAGCAGGAAGCTGCCATGAAAGATAAGGTCTTAAAAGCCATCAGCGAGGGGGCTGTTTGTGCCGGCAAAGTGCTTCTCGATGAGGAAGGGAGATCGCGTTGTGATTACTACATCAACCGGGGATCATGGGTGCCCTATGAGCCGGCCTGGCATACGGGCCAGATCATATATGCCCTGACGGAAGCTTACCGTATTACCGGGAACAGGGAATTCCTGAAGGATGCCATACGTGCCGGCAACTGGTGGACCGCCCTGGAAATAAAAGACAACCCGGAGATGAAAGGCCTGATACGGGCCATCCATGGCAACGGGGTTAATGAGATTGTCTTTGCCACGATAAGCGATGGTACCGCGGGTTTATACCGGTTAAGCAAGGTGACCGGGGACAAAAAATATGCCCGTGTGGCCACCTCCTCCGGCGACTGGCTGTACAGACACACGTATGATCCGGTACACGGGGTCTGTTATGACATCATAGATCCGGAAACAGGAAAAGTTATGAAAGAGAACAGTCCTTTCTGGCCGGAAAAAACCCATCAGGACCTGTATGATGTGGCCCGTCCCAACACCGAGGGAAGTTTGTTCCTGGACATGTACAGGTTCACCGGGAAAGAAGAGTATAAGAAAGCGTTCATTGCGCTGTGTAACAGTCTGGTGGAAAAACAGAGCGATAACGGGCTCTGGATGGACTTTATGCCCAACAACAAGGAGGCGCATTATTTCCATCCGCGCTTTAATTTATGGTATGCCGAATCCCTGCTGGACTGCTATGAGTTGACAAAAGATGAAAAATACCTGGAGGCAGCCATCAAAACGGCTAAGGCCTATACTGCCGTGCAGGGGAAGGACGGCATCATGTACTACCGGAACTATACGGACGGAAGACCCCCTGACAAAACCTCCGTCTGTGGTTCCGCCACCTCCTTCGCAGGGATCATCTGGCTGCGTATCATGGAACTGGGGAAAGGAGAGGAATTCGAAAAGAATGTCCAAAGATCCTTTAAATGGGTGATGATAAACAGGTTCCCTTCAGATCATCCGGATCCAAATCTGCGGGGAGTGTTCCTGAATACCCGGACCAAAAAAAAGAAAGGAGAGGTACGCCTCATCAACAGGGATGTGGGGACATCCTTTGGGGTACGGTTCCTGGTGAAATACTATGAACATTACTTTAAAAAAAATGGTACGGAGACATTGTGAATAAAGACTGTAATGACCGGGAGTTTTCAGGTAATTTTCAATAAATTGACCCAATGAAAAACCTTTATAAAACACAACGAGTTATGAGGAGGGTGGTAAAAGTTTTTCAGATATTCCTCTTGCTGGTAATATCCGGGAGCGTTATGGCCCAGAAATACGGGGCGGTCGGAGGCAGGATCACCGATAAGGATTCGAAAGCCCCGCTGATGTACGCTACGGTGGTCATCAAAGGAACGACCCATGGTACCACCTCTGATATAGAAGGGAATTATCTCCTTACCAATTTGTTGCCGGGGAAATATACGATCGAATACAGCTTTGTCGGATACAAGCATGAAGAAAGAGAGGTGGAGATCACGGCAGGGAAGACCCTGAAGGTGGATGTTGAACTGATGGCCCAGTCCATTATGGGGAAAGAGATCGTGGTTACTTCACAGGCGCGGGGACAGGCGGGGGCGATCAACGAGCAGTTGAAATCCAATAAGATCGTGAATGTGGTCTCCCGGGAAAGGATCGAGGAGTTGCCCAGCCAGAACGCTGCAGAGGTGATAGGAAGACTGCCCGGCATATCGGTGCAGAGGGACGGTGGTGAAGGGCAAAAGGTGGTGATCCGGGGGCTGGCACCGAAATACAGCCTGATCACCGTGAACGGTGCCAGGATATCTCCCACAGATGTCAATGACCGGTCAGTGGACCTGAGCATGATCTCCTCGGACATGTTGTCGGGGATCGAGGTGATCAAGGCCAACACCCCCGACAATGACGGAGATGCCCTGGGAGGGACCGTGAACTTTTCTGTGAAAAAGGCGGGAAACGGTTTACACGGAGAAGCGGATATCAATACCAGCTATAACAGCCTGGTAAATGTTTTTGGGATGTACAGGGGCGTTTTGATGTTGAGTGATCGTTTTGCCCATGACAAACTGGGTTTTCTGGTCACGGGGAATTTCCAGAAGGCGAACAGGAGCGCTGAAGGCATCACGGCATCCTATGCTTATGGAGGAGAACGGAAAGACAGCTCGGCTATCGTGAACACTGAAAATCTGAACCTGGAAACAAAAGATGACATACGGCGGCGGTACGGAGCCAGCCTGGTGGCCGATTATCAGCTGAAAAACGGGAGTATCGTGTTCAACAGTATTTACAGTCTGCAACAACGCGAACAGATCAGGAGGAGGAGACGTTACCGGGTGGCAGCCGCCTACCAGCAACTGGAAGTGCGCAATTCAAAACAGAACACCAATATGTTCACGAATTCGCTGACAGGGACCCATCATTTTTCATCATTTGACCTTGACTGGAAAGCCAATTATTCTTTCACGGATAATGATCTGCCTTATTCACACAACGCACAGTTCAGGGAAACAGCGGCCTTTACCTCTGATCTGGTCATAGACCAGGGGCCCGAAAAAATACCGGAGGGTGCCAAAAACAACCTGGAGAAAACATACTGGTACAAATCTATCCTGGATCTGAGCAGTGTGAATGACAATAACTTTTCCCTGCAGGGGGACCTGAAAAAACCCTATACAATTTTCGGCCGGTCAACCGGGTACCTGAAATTCGGTGCAAAAATGCGATATGAAAAAAGGAAAAGGGATGTGTCAGAGAAGGAGTTGAGGGATGATTATATTGCACAGTATGCTCCGGCTGAATGGGAAAGGGACAGGATCGGCATCCCCCTGGTCACCAATTTTATCCTGTACGAAGATTCTTCAGACTTCCTGGGGAATCCTGCCTATCAGTTCGGGCCCGTTCTGGACCATGTAGAGCCAGACAGTTTTGCTGCAGAGAACGAGGATAACTATTTCCCGGTACCCGCCAAAGACCTGGAAGATTATACGGCCCGGGAGTGGGTCCCTGCCGGTTATGTGATGACGGAACTGAACCTGACAAAACAGGTTATGGTTTTGGGTGGAGTGAGACTGGAACACACTTCCACCAACTATAAAAGCACTTTTGGCACGGCGATACGCCGGGATGATGGTACAACGGACGTTTCTCATATTGTGGATACCACCGGCGAGAGAAAATACCTTACGGTTTTGCCGATGTTCCATATAAAATACAAACCTCTGAAATGGTTTGATATACGTCTGGCTGTGACCAGAGGACTGTCAAGACCCAATTATTT
>WFRO01000377.1 GCA_015486475.1 Bacteroidales bacterium | reverse complement strand
GGCATAAGGCATAAGGCATAAGGCATAAGGCAGAAAGCATTCGCCAAGGTTACGAAGGACGTCCGGAAAATCCTTCGATACGCCTGCGGCTACTCAGGAACCAGCTCCGAAGGACGAATGGAAGACAGGAATATTAGGGATCACGAGCGCAGCGAGTAATCCGCCGGGAAGAACGATAAAGCGATGAAGAGATAATAAGATGAGGCGATGAGGCGAGGGAGCCGGAGGAGAACGATAAAGCTCCGCCTTCGCCAAGGCTACGGCGGACAAAGGATGAAGCGAGGTAAATCGGGGAACGATGAAGTCCGCCGTCGCTACCCTTCGGCAAGCTCAGGAACCAGCTATGGCGGACGAAGGATGAGCGACAAAGGTCGAAAGTCGAACGGTCAAAAAGTCGAAAAGTGGAAAAGAGGAAGGTGTAGGGAGTAGCGATCGATGAAGAAATAAGGGGACCTATCAAGAATTGTTACAATTTTCCCCCGGAAGGTGACCTCACCCCTTTTGCAGGATCGGCATGAAGGTACAAGACGACATCTGTTCCCTCCCACGGTGATACCAGCAGTTTATTCCCTCCGTCATGGCTGAAATCCGTTTTTTGTATTTCCCCGTTGTCCGCCCGCATCCATACCAGTTCATAATCTGCCGCAGGCAGATCATCGATGGAGAGATAAGGGGTCGCCGGGCTGATGTCTGCCCCCTGCCCGTTCACACTGGCATTGGGGTGATAGATCACATAGGAAGTACTGTCCTGTGTACGCATAACCTTAGGCCTGCCGGCACCTCTGGCGTTAGAGGTCACACAGTTATCATCCGGAAGATATCCTGAGAGATCGATTTCATTCTTAACAAAAAAGTCTTTCACATAGATCATGTTGTCCAGCCCGTGCAATGAACTTTCACTATAAGGAACGATATCATCCCAGTCGCCTCCGTAACAGGCCGATCCTCCCGAGAGCGTCCATGACCAGATCAGTCTTCTGAAAAAGACAGCGGGATGATCCGGTTGCCGGTAGGTCTCATATCTGTCTTCTCCACAGAATACATGTACGGGAAAGTCCGTATAATCTTTCACCTGATCTGCCGGCAGGGCATCCAGTGTCTCCAGATGAAAGAAAGTAGCCCATTCCTTATCCGGAAAATAGAAATCATCCCCCCGGATCCCGCCGGCCGTAGTAAGGTGTCCCCAGGGATCGTTCTTCATCAGGTAATCCCCTGCCTCATTGGCCAGGGCTACATTATGCGGATGGGAAGGGCTGAAATTATAATCGTTGACGATCTGCCAGACGATCTCCGGGAAGGCAGCATACCGCGCCACAATGTATTTCAGTATCCTCCTGTGCTGCGATGCCGTCAGTCCATACCAGAAGGTCTCATCATTACTCCAGCCGGTATTACATCCCGGCAAAAGGATAAACTCAACATACATATCCGGGTAATGATCCAGCATCCATATCAACCGGTCATCATTGATCTGAAACTTATGAACGTTCAGCCTGTCATGATCTCCATCTTTAAAAAGAGGATCCCAATCATCCTGTGCGCCTAGCATGGTGGCACGGACAAAGGTGATCCCTTGGTCCTGGTCATCCCTGACATATTCCTTCCATTTGGCCTTCTCCTCCTGAAAGAGGGAATAGGGAGTATCTCCGACGCAAAGGAACCATCTGCCGTCATCCGTAGCCAGGGCGTTGCTGTTATCAGGATCTTTTATGATCTTTCCTCTCAAACCCGATCCGACAGCCGTAAAAGAACCGCTTTCCCCATCCAGCCCATGATCCCTGGCAGAGGAGGATCTCCACGACCATCGCCCCGTTTCATTGACATAACACCGGGCCCGCCAGGTGTCCCGGCAGTCATAAAAAGCATTTACGGTTACAGATACTCCCGTGGGGGAAGTGAAAGTAACCTCACAAGGAGTATCAAAAGGGTTGGGGACACTGCCATCCCCCGTGAGGATTATTTCATGAACCCCGTATTTTCGTGCAGTATCCGATCCGTGTGTAAAATTGGTTGCAGCCTTCCCTGCCGGAGCAAGAAGCAAGCTCCAGACCACTATAAGTACCAACCTGACATTCAACACTTTTTCGATCCGCAACCGTTCAGTTTCCTTGGCCTTTCCCATTACAGGAGGTTGTTTTTATACTTATCAAACTTATTCCCCTTACCCGCAGGGCCGCATCAAAAGTGCCAGGCACTTCCCATCCGAAGTTCATGCCGGTGATCTTCAAATCACCGGTGACCGTATTTCTGAACAGGCCTTTTTCTCTCATGGCCTGAACAGCTCTTTCGATCAGGGGGATCAGGTCGATCCTGGTAGTGTGCCACTGTCCGTCATGCAGACTCACATGTCCCCAGATCTTTGTCTCGGGAACATCATAGATATACATGCCGGTACCTATATCCCACAATACGATCTCATTGTCCCGCAATGTCTGATACCGGTAATCAAAAGAAGGAAGACCGAACCAGATCTTTTGTCCGTAATCATCCGAATTCGGATTGTCATTTACCAGAATAAAATAAAAAGGGGATTGGGCCGTGTGAATGTTGGGATCGTAGGTCCCCGCAGCCATTTTGTTTTCGCATTTCTCAATTTTCAACTCCATGGAAAATTCCAGCCGATCAGCATCTCCCACCTTAGGACTGCCTGCACCAAAGTTCTGAGCGATCAACAGATGGGGCCAGGGCTGACCGTTGACCCTTGCGCTGTCATATTCATTGCCGGCATCCACTTCCATCCAAAGGGAATGATCCGGATAAAGAGCGAACTTCTTCCCTGCATTTGCATATACCAGGCTTCCATCGGTATCTTTTTTCAGGGGGGTGTCTGCGAGATCATATTTACTGTACCATTGTGCCAGCATCCAGACAGGATGAGAACCCTCTCCCCCAAAATCAAGCGTATCGACATAGGTCTTTTCAAAACCTCCCCCCTGTTGGACAATGGCAGGATCCAGCGGGGTCAGCGCAAACCCTTTCTCAAAAAGGGTATCCTGTATGATCCCGGTTTTGACCTCACACACCGCCTCTTTGATCTTCGTGCGAAAAGCGATATCATTTCCATAACCGGTTACCCCCTGCGCGGTGGTGGCGAATGCCCTCACATGATAAACCGTATCTGACAACAGACCTGTGATCTGACACGAGAAGTCAGTGCCTGTCGTGTCGCAATCCACTCTCTCATCTTCGCGTGTCGGGTCCGGGTCCAGACCATAGCACACACCTTTGGTCACGATACCGGCACCAAAGGTTTCTGTGATCTTTCCTCCCACTACCGCAGAGCTGTCAGTTATCTGCGTAGGTTCACTTGTCAGCAGATGCGGGATAACCTCAGATCCCGGTGACTCCTCATCACTACAGGATAGGGTAATGATGATCAAAAGGAGCATCAGGAAAATGTACATTGTTCTTTTCTTCATACTTTTTCTCTAAATTCAGAATGTATATATGAGACCAAAATCACTAGTCCACCCATATTTTTCCCCATGGATAGGACGTGTATCCCCTCTCATAATCCAAAAATCAACCATAGAAGATCGCAAGCGCTTTTCATTGCTGAGAGGGTATTTTTGAGATAACTCTCACCACAAATTTAATCATTGTTTTTCTTTTTGGAGTTGATGAATACCGGATCCATGGTAATAAGCTGAAATTTATAGACCGTCTCAAATAACTCACAAACAAGAAATGAAGGGTACCCCGGCATGCATGTATCCTGGTCCCCGAAAAGAAAAGAGAGATTTTTACTTTTTGTGGACAAAAAAATGATCCTG
>WFRO01000376.1 GCA_015486475.1 Bacteroidales bacterium | reverse complement strand
GTGGTGAATGCTTCTCATCTGCGGCTGACCCGGGAGGAGATCAGGATGTTCGTGGAGAAAAACCTCTCCTTCCCTGACATTGAGCCGCTGGTGGAGGTGCTGGCAGAGAAAACGGAAGGATGGGTCACCGGTCTGCGGCTGGCCATGCTGCACCTCTCTTTCCGGAGCGAAAGCCTGGAGCAGAGCGTTCAGATCCTGCAGGAGATCAACTTCTCGGGCAAATATTTTATGGAGGAGGTGCTGGGCGACCTGGATCCCCTCATGACGGAATTTCTGCTGAAAACATCGATACTGGAGAAATTCACTCCTTCCCTGACCGACCACATGCTGGGACTGTCACGAAAGAAAACCAGAAGTGATGAGATCCTCCGGAAGATCATAGGGATGAACCTGTTCGTGGAAAACCTCGACCGGACCGACAACTGGTACCGTTATCATCATCTCTTCCAGGAATTCCTGCAGAAGGAGATGCGTAGCAGGTTCCCGGAAAAAGAGATTAAGCTCCTCCACGAAAAGGCCATCGACTGGTATGAGGCCAACCGTTTTCTGAATGAAGCTTTTTATCATGCGCAGCAGATCGACGATCAGGAGCGCATGGCAGATATGATCGAAGAGCACATGGACATCCCGCTCAATGAGAACAAGTGGTATGTCCTGGATGACTGGCTCAGCAAACTGCCGGAGTCGTTCCTGTATCAGCGTGCCGGACTGCTGGTGGCCCTGATGTGGGTCATGCACAACAAGGCCACCTGGGTCATTGTGGATATACTGGAACGGCTCGATGTCATGTCGGCAGAGGAGGAATTTACCAATGATATCCGTGTGCAGATCCGTTTTTTTAAAGGTATTATCCGGTTTTGGAAAGTTGAGATCGCTGAGAGTCTGCGTGATTTTGAATATGCCAGGAGGAACATCCCTAAAAACAAGAAAGGCGTTGCCACCATCATCAGCTTCTATTATCTGATGGCCGCTCATATGAACGGCATGGGACGAAAAGCGATCAAAGAGATCGAAAAACTCCTGCTCAATGAGTCGCTGGATCCTTTTTTCCGGGCCATGATGACGGGCGGGATCGCTTATGTGAGAATGCTGGAAGGGAACCTGGTAGAGGTGGAGGAGCTTACAAAAAAAATAAACGGGATCAATGCCCGCCTCAGGGACGGGTTCATTGTCTCATGGGTCTCCCAGATCATGGGCATGGTCTGTTTCTATCAGCATCGCCTGGAGGAGGCTGAAAAGCATTTCAACAGTACCCTGGATAATATCTATGCACTGAACCTGCTGGGACCGATGGACAGTTACGGAGGGCTCCTGCTTACCCTGGAGATCCGGAAAAAGAAAGAGGAACAGGATCAGATCATGGAGCGGTTGCAGGATTTCGTCCGGCGAAGAAATATACCGGCCCTGGAAACATTCCTGAACTCAATCAAAACCCGGCTTGCCCTCCTTGAAGGGGATATGGTTAAAGCGGTCAGCTCCATGAACAGTGTGAACATGTTCTTTGATTCGGGAAATCTTTTTTTCTGGCTCGAGACTCCCCGTGTCACCTACTGCAAATATCTGCTGGCCTTTCATGAGCAGGAAAAAGATGAAGAGGCCGGACGCAGGATCGCCGAGCTGATCAACCTGGCGGACAGGACCCACAATGTGCCGCAGGGAATACAGGTGCGGGTGCTCCGGGCAGTACTCAAAAACCGGGTAGGAGACAACAGCGGAGCAGAGAAGGTACTCACGGAAGCGTTGGAGATGGCCTCGCCCGGCAACTGGATCAGACCCTTCTTTGAAGGAGGCAGCGAGGTCAGGGAGGTACTGGAAAGACTGACCCTGAGTCCTGTACAGGACAATTTCAGAGAACGCATACTGGAGGAATTTGAAAAATATTCCGGGGACGCATCGAAGGTCTCTCCTCCGGATGCTCAGCAGGAAAGGATATCTGCAATGGAGGAAGATCTGGCCTCGCTGTTGACCAACAGGGAGCTGGATGTGTTGCTGCTGCTGGCCAAAAGGCGCTCAAACAAAGAGATCGCCAATGAGCTCTTCATCTCGGTGGCTACCGTCAAAAGACATGTGGTGAACATCTACCGCAAGCTGAATGTCAACAAACGGCGCGAGGCCATTCTGAAAGCCGAAAGATCGGGGATCCTGCCGGTATGGGGAGAAGATCATTGGACGAAGGGATGATAACAGGTAAAAGACTGGTGACCGGCGGGGATGTGATCCTTTTTGATCCGCAAGCACCTCTGCAGCAACAAAGGGGAAAGTTTTCCGTGGTTTATCAGGGACGTTCCCTCCGGGATGACCGGAAAGTCCTGGTGAAAAAGCTGCGCAATGCCGGAGATGCTGATCTCTCCCGGTACGGGGCGCTGGCCACACTGCGTCATCCTGCCCTGCAAAGGGTGATCGGTACGGCCGCCGACGACGGGGACCGGTATGTGGTGATGCGTTATACGGAAGGAGAGGACCTGAAAGCGCATCTTCGTTCACAGGGCCGCCTGCGCGAGCGGGAGGTTATCCCGCTGGTGAAGGACCTGCTGGCAGGCCTGCACTACCTGCATGCGCAGGGATGGATCCATAC
>WFRO01000375.1 GCA_015486475.1 Bacteroidales bacterium | reverse complement strand
TGAGGTGGGTCGCACCGGCACCGGGATGCCACACTGCACCATATACTGCAGCAGTCCCACCGTCTGCAGGCACACCGACTTGCCCCCGGCATTGGGCCCTGAGATCACGATGATACGATGCTCATCGTTCAACTCAATGTCAAGGGGCACCACTTCCCGTTTCTCCCGGCGCAGGGTAAGGTACAGGAGGGGATGGACCGCCTGCTGCCAGGCGATATACGATTCATCACGCACCTCCGGCACGGCAGCTTTTATCTCCCGGGCGAACAGGGCTTTGGCCCGGATCATGTCGAAGGTGCCCAGCACCCCATACGAGGCGATCATCTCCGGCACGTAGGGACGGAACATATCGGCCAGATGACGCAGGATACGCTCGATCTCCCGTTCCTCGGCAAAGCCCAGCGTGCGTATCTCATTGTTCAGCTCCACGATCTCCGACGGCTCTACATACACGGTCTTGCCCGTAGCCGACTCATCCAGGATGAGGCCGGGAATGCGGCGTTTATGGGTGGCCGGCACCGGGATCACCATGCGCCCGTTGCGCACCGAGAGGGCGGTGTCACTCTCCACCCATCCCGCTGCCCGCGCCTTGCGCAGGATACCCTGAAGGCGTACGGAGATACTTTTCTTCCGGGTGGTCAGGTCGTGCCGGATCCTCTTCAGCTCCGGAGAAGCCGTATCCCGCACCGTGCCTTTGGCCGTGAGCACCTTGTCGATGCTGTCGGTGATAAAAGGATAGTGGTTCAGTTGCGAGGAGAGTTTCCGCAGGAGGGGAAAGCGATCCCCCTCCACAGCGCCGAAAAAGCGCATGACCGCCCGGACAGTGTTCAGGGAGCGTCGCAGGTCGTAAAGCTCCTCCACCGTCAGCAGGGATCCCTCGACAGTGATCTTCTCCAGCACGGGCGTCATATCGATGACATGGTCGGTGGGAAAAGGGAGGTCTTCCTCCAGGATCTCCATGAACTCGCCTGTCCTCTGCAGCTCATGCACGATACGGTCGCGGGAGGTACTGAAACGGATCTCCTCCACCTGACGCTCACCCAGGGGCGAAAGCACCTTGCCACGGATCAGCTCACGTATCTGCCGGAAACCCAGCTTCTCTTCTATGTTCTCAGGATAACCGGCCATGGAAGCAATAATCGAGTTACGAGTTTGGAGTTACGAGTTTGGAGTTAGTATTAATAATTCATCATTCGTCATTCGATATTCGGTATTCGACATTCATCATTCTTCTTTCCCCAGCATCTGCAGCATAAAGGCATACTCCATGGCGGTCTCGCGGTAGCGGCGGTAGCGGCCGGAGGCTCCTCCGTGACCTGCATCAAAGTTAACGTGCAGGAGGAGCGGGTTATTGCCGGTCTTCATGTCCCGCAGCTTAGCCACCCATTTGGACGGCTCCCAGTACTGCACCTGCGAGTCCCAGTAGCCGGTGGTGACCAGCATGGACGGGTACTCCAGGGGGCCCACATTGTCATAAGGCGAGTAAGAAAGCATGTACTCATAATATTTTTTGATATGGGGGTTGCCCCACTCATCGTACTCAAAGGTAGTGAGAGGGATGGTAGGATCGAGCATGGTTGTCACGACATCCACAAAAGGCACATTGGCGATGATGCCCTTGTAGAGGGACGGGCTCATGTTGGCGATGGCGCCCATGAGGAGGCCGCCGGCGCTTCCGCCCATGGCGAACAATTTGCCCGGGTTGGTATAGTTCTGGTCCACCAGGTATTCGCTGCAGGAGATGAAATCGGTGAAAGTGTTCTTCTTCTTCAGCAGCTTGCCGTCCTCATACCATTGCCGTCCCATCTCGCCGCCGCCGCGGATGTGGGCGATGGCATATACGAACCCTCTGTCCAGAAGACTCAGGTGCACGGAGCTGAACCACGGATCCATGGGATACCCGTATGAACCGTAACCATAGATCAGGGCCGGGTTGTTGCCGTCCATCTTCAGGCCCTTGCGAAACACCAGCGAGACGGGCACTTTTGTACCGTCGGAAGCCGTGGCAAAGAGCCTCTTCTCCTCGTATTGTGAAGGATCGTATCCTCCCACCACCTCCTCCTGTTTCATCAGCACCCGCTCCTTCGTATCCATGTTGTAATCATACACCGAGGTGGGGGTCACCAGGGAAGAGTAAGTGAAACGCAACAGCGGAGTATTGAACTCGGGGTTCATCGAGGTACGTACCACATAAGTCGGTTCCTCATAATCGATGTACCAACCTTTGGCAGGGTTTTTCCAGGGTATGATCTTCAGCTCGGTCAGGCCGTTCCTCCGTACCGAGAGCACCAGGTAATCACGGAAAATATCAAAACCGGTGAGATAGAGCGTGCTGTCATAAGGAAATACCTCTTTCCAGTGGGTCATGGTGGTATGGGCCACGGGCGTGCGCATCAGCTTGAAATTTTTTGCACCACCGGCGTTGGTACGGATGTAAAAATAGTTACCGAAGTGTTCCACCTCGTACTCCAGATTCTTTTTCCTGGGCTGTATCACGCGGAAATGTCCTTCCGGATGACCGGCATCGAGGTAGCGGTACTCGGTGGAGAGGGTCTGGCTGGACCAGATGAGCAGGTATTTCTTGCTTTTGGTCTTGAAGATGCCGGTGCTGAAGGTCTCGTCTTTTTCAAACCAGACACGGGGGTCCTTATCCGCAGGGGTTCCCAGCTTATGGCGCAGGATCTCCTGGGCCCGGAGGGTCTCCGGGTCGCGGCGTGTATAAAAGACGGTTTTGTTGTCGTTGGCCCAGACCGCTCCGCCGGTGGTATTGGGGATCTCGTCGGCCAGGAGGTCTCCGGTGGTAAGGTCTTTGAACATCAGCACATACTGCCGGCGCCCGATGGTATCGATGCCGAAGACGAGCAGATCGTTCTGCGGACTGACACTCCAGTCAGCGATCCGGAAGAAGTTGTGCCCGGCAGCCAGTTCGTTGGCATTGAGCATGATCTCCTCCGGAGCATCCGTCGATCCCTTTTTGCGGCAGTAAAGCGGGTACTCTTTCCCCTCCTCATAGCGCGTGTAGTAATAATATCCGTTCTCCAGATAAGGTACCGACCGGTCATCCGGCTTGATACGGCCGGTGATCTCCTGGTAGAGTGACTCACGAAGATCTTTTACCGGGGAGAGCATGGCTTCGCAGTAATCATTTTCGGCATGCAGGTAGTCCAGCACCTGGCGGGTCTGTTCGTCCGGCTCTTTGGCATTCTTCTGTTCGTCCGTCAGACGCATCCAGTAATAATTGTCTATACGGGTATCCCCATGGGCCACCAGTTTGTGGGGCTTTTTCTCAGCTACAGGCGGTTTGATCATCGTTTGGGTATTGGTGCGGTTACAGGCTGCCCCGGCCATCAGGAGAGGCACCCAGGCAAAAAAGAGATATTTTTTCATCTGTTTAATATTATTTTTCATCTTCCTACAGATCCATTTGACGTTCAGGCTGCTAATTTACAATTAATTCCGGGGAATTACACTGTATCAACAACTGAACTTGCGTACAGAGAGGTGGGAAAAGGTTGATAAGTTAATGAGACTATGATCTTATGAGGCAAAGCCGAAATGAGATCATTTAGTCGAACTCCTGCCTGTCGGCAGACAGGAATCCCGGTTTACCGGGGTTGATAAGTTGAAGAGTTGAAAAGTTAGCCGCAACTATGAACTATGAACTGTGAACTACGAACTATTCAGAAGCTCAGCTCGATGGACACAAGGCTCACGGGGTTCCAGCGGGCAAAGAAAAGGTTCTGCCGGATCTCTTTTTCCCGGGGCACCATATCAGCTCCCCAGGAAAAATCAGTACCTTTTTCATGGGTATATCCCAGTTCCAGGTTGGTCTCCAGTGAAAAAGAGAGCACCGGTGACACCCGGAAAGTGACCCCTGCCGCGGGCATCAGCGAAGCGCCCAGCTGGCGGGTCTGGATCTTCCGGTAGGTACCGGCTTCCACACCCCCGTTCTCCGAGTATCTGAGCACACTGGTCATCCCCAGGTCGGCAGCCACGTAGGGACGGACCACCCCGGAGGTAAAAACATACCCCCAGCCTCCTCCCATGAGAATGTCCGAATAGAGATTGACCTCCATGTTCCCCTCTATTGAATTGTCGCGGTTTCGCTGAAAATAGTCGAAGCGTGCCCGCAGGAAATTTCTTTGGCCGATATTGCGTGTGTACATGATGCCGTGAAACACGACCGGGTAATAATCTTCCGTTTCATTCACCACCGGGCGGCGGAGCATACTGAAAAAGTTGATCGCAAATTTGTTCCTGCGCAGAAAAAGGTCGGCATTCTGGGCCGACACCATGTTCGTGACCTGGATCAGTGATATGATGCAAAAAACAAGATATTTTCTCATCGGACAGGCTGTATTCTTCCCTGTGACAAAAATAAATTTTCCTGAAAAACGGGCTTTAATTCACTATACGCAATGAAAAGACAAATGTTAGCCCGCACGCTGCATTTATTTGACCAAATATAAGTACAGTGCTGCGAAGGGAAGGAAAAGGAGAGGGAAAGGAAGCCCGAAGGATGCCTGCCTGCCGGTAGGCAGGAATGTCGAATGATGAACGACGAATAAATATTCTGTCTGAAATCTGCAATATTAGCCGTACAGACGCAATTTATTGCGTCTCCACAAATTATTTTCTCAATCTCACGACCGGGTAGAGAAGGATCAGGAGAGCGGCGATGATCGCCAGGCCCTCTCCCACGCCTGTTCTGTCGACGAGGTATCCGGCGGCGGGAGCGATGGCTGCCGCGAAGAGGCTGCGCACCTGCGACTCGGTGCTCAGCACCGTGGCCAGGATGCCGGAGGGGAAGACCGTAGAGACATACGCCACGCCCACCGGCCGCCGCACATTCTCCAGCATGTACATAGCCGTAAAGGGCAGTACGGCCAGCCACTGCCACCGTCCCGGCAACAGGAAGAAAAGGCCGGCTGTCACCACCAGGGCCAGTCCGGCCAGGAGACTGTGGTTCAGCACCTCCGGCAGGCTGCCGCGGCGACGGGTGATACTGCCGGCATGACGTGAAGAGTAAGAGGTAGCCAGGTAAAGAAAGAAATAAAAGATGCCAATGATCACTGCCGATATCTGTTTCCCGCCGGCATGGTGATAATGGATGGCCAGCGAAGCGGCCAGCGCTGCCAGCACAGGCTGGTAATAATCCTTTACCGCCCGGAAGGTGCCGCTGAAAAGGGCAATGTTGGTCAGGGCACGCCGGGTCAGCCGGCGGGAAAAAGCGGAAACGATCTCCGAAAGGATCTCCCGGAATGACTGCCACAGGGAACGCCATCCCTCTCCTCTCCTCACCTCCCCATCCAGGGCTTTGGGATAAGAGGCGAGCAACAACAGGTCCAGCAGGTAAGGCACCGTGGAAAAAAGAAAAGCTCCGGCATAATCCCCCGACCAGAAGACGATACCGGCCGCCAGCAGGGAGGAAAGCGCCGACCCCATCTGCGACCAGGAACGCGTGTGACCGTAATAATCCACCTTCATCTCCTCCCATCCCCGCAGACGGAGATACTCAAAGATCATCGCCTTGTGGGTCCCCGA
>WFRO01000374.1 GCA_015486475.1 Bacteroidales bacterium | reverse complement strand
GCGACGAACAATCCTGCCACAGAGGAACGATGATCGACGAAGGTTGAAGGACGAATGAAAGCCCGTAACCTTGCGCAGCAAGGCAGGCTTTTCTTTGTAAAGCACCCCATACCAGGTCCGTGAGGAGCGACAGCGACGAACAATCCTGCCACAAAAGAACGATGCTGGAGCGCAAGCAGAAGTCCCGGTTTACCGGGGATCGATGAAGGACGAATGAAAGCCCGTAACCTTGCGCAGCAAGGCGGGCTTTTCTTTGTAAAGCTCCTCCCAAAAGGTCCGCGAGGAGCGATAGCGACGAACAATCCTGCCCCCGGAAGAACGATGATCGTCGATCGATGATCGAAAAACAACGAATGAAAATCCAACAAGGTGCGGAGAGAGGTGCGGAATTTTTCTGTTTTTCTAATCACCTTGAATCCAATCAATTATACACCAACAAATACATACCTCAATTCTACTTTCACAAAAGTATTTTCTTTTGAATCCTATAATTTACTGTGTTTCATTCTTTTATATCTTTATAACTACGTAGCTAACTACGTAGCTAGCTACGTAGTTGTGCCTTATCCGGAATATTGATCATCCTGCCATTTGACGGGATTGTTCCGGATATATTCCACGGCCTTCTGAAAGGATTGGTCCCCCCGGATGATACGATCATAAAACCGTGATTGCCAGGTAAAATCAAATCCCGATCTGTGTGCATTTCTGGTCACGGCCGATTTATACGAACCGATTATGGATGAAATGGTATTTTTACCCGGGTTCCGAAAACGTTTTTGTGCCATGGATCGATGGTTTTGTTTATCATGCCGGCCATTTTGATGATGACGTAGAGACAAGGCATGCCTTGTCTCTACAATCCCATTATCATTATTATAATCATTGTCATTACCATCACGATTATCATCACCCAATATCAATATCCCGTGAATATGATTTGGCATTACCACAAATGCGTCCAATATTACATTTTTTGCATGCCCCGGTATCTCTAACCAATATTTTTCCGCCAATCGACCGATCCCCGACAATTCCATTTCCCCATTTGTGATCTCCCCGAAATAATGCACCCTGTCCCTGGTGCAAATGGTAATAAAATAGGCGCCATTGTCACCGTAATCCCAATTTTCCAGACGGGTTGATGCGATCCGGTATCGGTTCAGATATTTATCGTCCATATTTACAAATAGAAAGGTCCCCCCCTATTCCCCTTCCTGTTTACCGGTGAGGGTTTCGATCTTCAATTTGAGCAACACCATGCCGGCAAGGTCTTTTTTGCTGTAGCGGGGCCGGCCGCGATAACCGTATTTGTGCATGATCAGGTCGAGGCCGGCTTTTTTCTCAGTCTCCTCCTCATGGATGGTAATGGTGCCGGTGCCCATCACGGACCGGTAACGGGTCGTCCAGCGACAGGGCACAGCATCCCGTACCACCCCGCTTTCCAGCTCGATCTCAAAAGAGACCCTGCCGTTCTTCCGCAGCAGATCCATCTTGCGGCCCTCCGGCGCCGAATGGATGTAGATGATCCCCTCATGCCAGGCATAGCTCACCGGCACGATATAGGCCTCTCCACCATCCACGATCCCCAGACGGCATACCTGCGACCGCTCCAGGATCTCCTCCAGGAGTACTTTGTCGGTGATCTCTTTTTCTTTGCGACGCATAGTTCTTTTTGTTGATCTGTTCTTAACTTTTATTTTTTCAAACAAATGATCTGTCATGGCAGCCGGTCTCACTCAAACAACTGCACGTTCCCGCCGGTATGGAAAAAGAGGGTCCTCTCATGGGGAGTGATCGTTCCGGCACGGGCCAGGCCGATGAGGCCGGCGGCAGCTTTGCCGGTATACACCTCATCCAGAAAGATCCCTTCCTTTTTTATAAAAATATCGATGGCCTCCAGACATTCCTGTGTATTGATCCGGTAACCCTCGCCGAGGTAGTCGTCATTCGTCACGATGGCCTGTCGTATGCGGGACTCTTCCACAGATACCTGAAGGATCTCCAGGGTCTCCTGCACGATCTTCAGGATCCTGTTCGCCTGTGTGACCCTGTCACGCGATACGGTTATGCCGGTGATCTTCCCCGGCCATCCGCTCAGCAGCTTGCCGGCCACCAGTCCTGCCTGCGTACCCGCCGATCCCGATGCCACGATGATATTATCAAATCTCATCTGATGCTTTTCTTCATGCTCCAGCACCTCCAGGAAAGCCCTCACATACCCCAGGCTGCCCCGACCGTTGGATCCCCCCACCGCCATATAGTAAGGTTTCCTGCCTTCCCGGGCCAGGTCATCCGCCAGTTGCCGCGCTGCTTTTTCCACAGCATCGTCGGTCGTGCTCTCCACATGCGTCACCCTGGCACCTGCCATATGATCCAGCAGGAGATTGGCAGTGGGTTTGTCAGGCCGCGATCCTTCCAGCACCAGGAACACTTCCAGTTCGTTCACCGCCCCGGCCACAGAGGTCATACGGCACCAGTTCGACTGGTTGCTGCCGAACGTCACCAGGCTGTCAGCACCCTTCAGAAGAGCGTCTTTGACAAGATAATCCAGCTTCCTCACCTTATTGCCGCCGAAGGCAAAACCGGTCAGGTCATCCCGTTTGCAATGGATGTCCGTCCCCAGCAGCTCCGACAGACGGTCCAGCCTGTGCACGGTTGTCGGCAATACCGACATCTCCAGCGCCGGTACGGCACTGATCATTTTTTTCAGATCTTTTGTCATTTTGGTCAGCGTTTTTTTTTGCAAGATAATGATCATCCTTCCATTTCAGAGGATCGTTACGAATGTATTCTGTAATTTTTTTGAAATTTACATCGCTAATGGCATCCGTAGGGACGCCCAGGTTGGGCGTCCCTACATTCAATTATTTTGCATACCATGCCAGGCTGAACCAGCCCTTTTCGTCGGTAAAGACCTTCCGTAATTCCAGGCCGGCCCAACAGCCGTTCTGCCGGATATCGTCCCTGTTGAATTTATAGGAATTCTCCGTATGGATGGTCTCCCCCGCCGGGATCTTAACCTCTGTATTCTTCCCTCCGAAGCGTACCGTCACCTCCCGCACGGCCCGCAGGTGCATCTCTATCCTGCGCTCCTGCTCATTGAAAAAGGCCACATGTTCAAAATCGTCCGGGTTCAGTTGCGTGCCTGCCAGCCGGTTCACCACGTGCAGGATATTTTTGTTAAAGGCGGCTGTCACGCCCTGCCGGTCATTATAGGCCTTTTCCAGCACCTCTTTCTCCTTGACCATGTCGAGCCCCAGCAGCAGGAGGTCGCCCGGCCTCATGATCTCCCCCAGCATCCTCATGAACTGTTCCCGTTCCCGGGGATCGAAATTGCCGATCGTACTGCCGAAGAAACAGATCAGCTTCCGCCCCTGCACCGGGATCCTGCCGAGCTGGTGGAAATAATCGATCACGATGCCGGTGATCTGCATCTCCGGAAAGCGTTTTTTCAGCACCTCCGCCGACCTGCCGATGGCGCTCTGGCTGATATCCACAGGGAAATATTTCACGCTTTTCCGTTCTTTCTCCGGAATATGGTCCAGCAGCAGACTGATCTTGGAGGCATCGCCGCTGCCCAGCTCCACGATATGGAGATCATGCCATGGCAGCTCCGCCAGCTCCCCGGAGGATGCCAGGATCCTTTTCTCGGTACGGGTGGGATAATACTCCTCCAGGCCGGTGATCTCCTCAAACAGCTCAGAGCCTCTCTCATCATAAAAGAATTTGGCCGGGATCATGGGAGGCCGCGCCGAGAGGCTCCGGATGATCTCCTCCCGCACACGGTCCATACCGATCTCAGGGAGATAATTCAGGATCTCCGTCTCCCCGACTGACACGCTTTTCCCTGTGCTGAAGTTCACCTCGTGATCATTTTATCAGTATGGCACTCCGTTCTCTCTCTGCCTCTTCAGGGCTGAGAGATACCATTCGAACTCTTCCAGAAAGCGGACGATCCTTTTGTCATAAGCTTCCTCTGCCGCATACCCTTCATCATCGAACGCATCTTGTACGGCAGATACCGGAAATATGGAGGGGATGCTGGACATCCCCAGCTCGGCCAGGAGGGCCCGCAGGTGCACCGCCACGCGCACCCCGCCAAAAGGCCCTGCCGAATAGGATACGATGGCCGAGGGCTTGAAATAATACTCCCCCTGGAAATGGTCCAGCAGGTTTTTCAGCGCCGCCGGGATGCTGTGGTTGTACTCACCCGAAACGATCACAAAACCGTCCGCGGCCTGCAGGATCCGATGGATCTTTTCCATCACGGGCGGCACCTCCCCCGGCCCGTACTCCTTGTACATCCTGTCCAGGAAAGGCAAGGGGTATTCCTTCGAATCGATCAGGTCCGTCGCATGACCCCGTTCCCGGAGCTTGTTGACCACGAACCGGGCTGCTTTGATCCCCTGCCGCTCCGTCCGGTTCGAACCGTATATGACTGCTATTTTCATAGGTAACTGTTTTGCATGAATAAGTTAAAAGTGCCTGAAATGCCTAAAGTAAAAAGTTGAGATAATTTATCGCTTTATCGGTCATATCTTTCCGGTAGTCCATCATTCCTTCCATTTGTTATATCATTCGGTAGTCATTGGTTCGCTTCGCTCACGAAATTTACTCACTGCCTTGTCCGCCGAAGTTCCCAAAGGAACGAAGGCTGGGCGCTCGTGAAATTAAGTAGAAATTATCTCCCGTTGGTCGCGAAATTTATAGTTTAAGGTACTGGTTGCTGGTTGCAACCCGTCCGACTGGCGTCAGCCGGGCGGGGGTGCTGGGTAGATTTTTGACTTTTATCGTTCCTCCTTCCCATTCTTCCAACTTTCCATTTTTCCTTCCTTCAAGCTTCAAGCTTCGAGCTTCTTTTGCCTTTTGCCTTATGCCTTTTGCCTTATTACTTTTGCCTTATTACTTTTGCCTTATTACTTTTGCCTTCCCCTCCGGCTCCCCCGTCTCATACGGATTGTCCGGATCATTGCTCCACTCGAACCATCCTCCGTCGAAGACCGATACGCGGGGCCAGCCCATCAGCCAGGCGTTGAAGAAGGCCTCGCTGCCGCGCCATCCCGTCCCGCAGTAAAAGGCCAGATGCTTGTCCGGGGTGAGGCCCGCTTCCCGCCAAAGGGCTTCTATCTCTCCGGCCTCGCGCGTTGTATGGTCCACGTTGCGGTAGTTTTCCATATGGTAGGCATCCGTCCCGCAGTTGCCGAACACAGCACCCGGAATACGTCCCTTCTTCTCAATATAGTTATAGCCGCTCACCTCGCCGATGTACTCCCGCCAGCTGCGCACGCTCACCAGTTCAGCATCCTCCGCCCGGAGCATCTCTTTCGCCTCCTCTATGTCCACGATGATCTCCGGCCGGGCCGGTATCTCCCTGCCGAAATCCTTCACCTTTTTTTTGGGCACATCCTCAGTATCCACAGGGTAACCTGCATCTTTCCACGACTGGAAGCCGCCGTTAAGTACCCGCACATCCCTCACTCCGGCATACAGCATGATCATGGCGCAGCGGATGGCTCCGATGTGTCCGGCCGCACTGCCCGGGAAAGGATCGTTGTTGTCCGGGTCCATGTATTTCCCGTACAGCACCACGGTGGTATCAGCCGTTATGCCGTGCTGTTCCAGGGCCTCTTTCAGCTCCTGCGGCGTACGCCTGTTCCAGGTGGCCGGATCTTCCAGCGCCAGGGTGTCCAGATCTATGGCTCCCGGGATATGTCCCGACAGGTAAGCCTCCCTGTTCCGGTAATGGGCATGGCAGATCACATACCGGTCATTATCATACTCCGGAGGCTGCTCCCCGGAGATCAAATCCTTCACCCATTGGGCCGACACCAGTTGCCGGTAGCGGGCCAGCTTTTCCAGGGGAAGGTCTTCGCGTCTGACCCACTCATCCGGAAACCTGTTATACACCGACACATCTCTGTAACCGGCTTTTAAGAGAGCATCCGCCACATGACCCGATTGCTCCGGAGTATAACCGTACACAATGATCTTCTGATCAGGCAGGATCTTTTTCGACCGGACGATCTCTATCCAGTCCATGTACCTGAGCCACTTCTCCGGCAGGGAGCGTGCGCCGGGGATATGCCCCCCGCGCTCCTCTCCTTCACACCGCCAGCCGTTATATGCATCCACAGGACGCACATCTACGACGACCGTATCCTTTTTTTCAAGCCGGCTCACCAGCCCGGCCGTAGTGATCTCCTTCAGGGAATTCATTGTTGTCTCCTTCTCTGCAGACATATGCTGTACAGACAGTCAGTCGACATGCGTCCGCTATTATGGGAACAAAATAACAATTTATTCCCGGTTCCCCGGCTGATTTTATACAAAAGCATGATTTGTTACTGTTCTTCTTTCTTAAGAGGACAGGTTTTGATCCCGAAAGGCACATAAAGGAGGCAAAAGCCTGTAAATGCCGTAAACACCATAATGACGGCCAGCACCAGCAGGACGATGCCCCAGGGGCCTGTCACCGTTCCGGTGAAATAAAGTACTGCAAAAACCGCTGCCAGTATCAGTCTGGTAATACTGTCCGCACGACCCACGTTCTTTTTCATAATTGTAAGTTTTAAAATTACTGATGGTACAAAAATACGCAGGCCGTCCCTGTAAAACCGTGACCGGGGTCACCAACTACAAAATTTCAATGGATCTTTTCAGTTGTCGAACCTTCCCGTCGGCCTCCAGCTTTTTTATCACCCGGCTCACCACCTCGCGGGCGGTACCCAGCTCCGTGGCGATCTGGCTGTGGGAAACGACCAGCGGATTCTGCCCCGTGACCAGAGACTTTTTCGTCAGGTACCCGAGGAGTCTGTTTTCCATATTACTGAAAAGGACCTGGTTGATCGTACTGATCAGCTCTTCATAGCGGTGATAGAACTGGTCAAAGAAAAAAGTATTGATCTCGGGATACTGCAGGGTCCATTGCAGCACATGCTCCACCGGCAGCAGCAGCACCACCGAATCTTCCTCCGTCATCGCAAAAACGCTGCTGGGCTCCCGGCGCAGGCTGGCAGCAAAAGACATGATACAGCTCTGCTCCGGACGGATGTAATAAAGCAGCAGCTCTTTCTCCTCAAAAGCTGTGAAGACCTTGATCAGCCCGGTTATCACCAGGGGGATGACCTTCACGTACTGTCCCTCCCGCAGGATCATCTGCCCCGCCGGTATCTCCTGCTCCGTCGATACTTTCAGCAGCTCTTCCCGCAACCCTGCCGAAAGCCCCGCCAGTGCCTTGTATTTCTCTTCCATGATAAAAAAATTATTGAACTCACCGTTCCCTTGCTCACTGTTCACTGTTCATCGCTCCTTACCCTATGGGCCAGGCATAATCTTCCATAACCCCGGTGGAATACACCAACGATCAAGACGCGCAGGATGCGCGTCTCTACAGTAATTCTCACTCCCTACTTCCTTTATCCTTACTTTTCCCACTCTTCCCACTTTTCCCACTTTTCATACCTTTCCCACTTTTCGACTCTTCGACCTTCATCGCATCATCTCTTCATCGCTTTATCGCTTCATCGCATCATCGCTCCCTACTCCTTACTCCCTACTTTTCATACTATTCCTACTTTTCAACTTTTAGACTCTTCGATCTTCATCGCATCCTCACTTCCATTTTTCCATCATTCCTTTTCTTCAACCCCTCCGGGAAACAGGAAGTTTGGAGTGTGGAGTGCCTAGAGGTTGGAGTTGTTTTCGCATCATCCCTTGCCCGCCGAAGCTAAAGCGAAGGCGGGGCTCATCTCTCATCTCTCATCTCTGACTCTTCTCACTCTTCATACTTTTCGACTCTTCGACTCTTCGACTTTAGACCTTCGTCGTTCATCCTTCCTCCTTCACCCTCTTCAGCCGCCAGGCGGTCATCAGGGTAAAGACGCCGAGGAGGATCAGCAGTTTCCAGATATCGGGAGCCACCTCCCGCCACGATCCTC
>WFRO01000373.1 GCA_015486475.1 Bacteroidales bacterium | reverse complement strand
CACCTGTTATCAGGGCCGTCTTTTTTTTCTTTTTCTCCATCAAATATATTTTTCAGATCACAGTCAGGAAACATATTGGGAGGTAGAATGTATAGTTAAAAGTTAAAAGTGCCTAAAGTTAAAAGTTACAATATTGAGATTTCCCGATAAATCATTTTTCCATCCTTCCATTATTCCAATATTCCATCGCTCCCTTCTGCCTTATGCCTTATGCCTTCTTACTTCTTACTTGTTCTTATCCTGTCACAGCGGCAGATGAGACGGTTTTTTTCACTTCCCCCAGGATGCCGGCATACTCACCGAGGATCCTTTCATCTTTCCGGAATTCCTTGATCTTTCTCCGGAAGATCTTTGCGCTTTCCCTGTCCCGCGCGATCAGTTTACTGAGATTACAGGAGGCCAGCAGTTGCAGCAGCACGGCCTGACGGAGATCCGGCAGATCCTCGCCAAAAACCACCGCCTGCAACTCGCCGATCAATTCATCCCTCTCTTTTTCCCGGATCAGGAAATATCGCCTGTAATGAAAAAACAGAAAATGATGATCCCGGGCATACAGGACGTTCCTGTGCACAAGATCGCTGAGGGTCTCCCGCAGAAAACGGCCGCCTTTAACGAAGAACTTTCCCGTCCATTGTTTAAAGGTACGGAGCCGGCCGGAATCATAGATCTTCCGGATCATGTAATCCTGGACTTTTCTGCCGGAGAACTTCAGACTTTTCACTTTCACTTTCCCTTCGTCCAGGACGATCAGGCCTGACAGCATAAGATCGGTCAGGGCAGCCACCGCCACTGCCTGCGACAGGGTGTTGCCCATGGTCATCAGGCGTCCCCGCCGGGGATGGAGCAGGATGATCACGAATTCTTCAAGAAGGGTCCTTTCCATGGGTTTTCTTCTTTTTCAGCCGACCACTTTTGCGGAGGGCCTGGTCGATGATCCATTCGATCTGACCGTTGATGCTGCGAAACTCATCTGCTGCCCACTTCTCGAGGGCCTCCATCTTTTCCGGGTCAATGCGCAGCACAAATGATTTTTTCTTCATCCGCTAATGATGTAAAGTTCCGGCATTCACGACGGGAGCGGCATCCTTGTCGCTGCAGAGCACCACCATCAGATTGCTGACCATGGCTGCTTTTTTCTCCTCGTCCATTTCGATAATATCTTTATCCTTCAGCTGTTCCAGGGCCATCTGCACCATGCTGACCGCCCCTTCCACGATCTTGAACCGGGCCGCCACGATGGCGGTGGCCTGCTGCCGTTTCAGCATGGCCTGGGCGATCTCAGCCGCATAGGCAATGTAATTGATGCGCGCCTCGATCACCCGGATACCGGCCATCGCCAGCCGCTCGCGGATCTCGTTCTCCAGTTCATGATTGACCTCCTCGCCTCCCGACCGTAACGTCATCACTGCATCATGGTCCTCGAAATTATCATAGGGATACAGACCCGCCAGCTTACGCAGTGCCGCCTCACTCTGCACCACCACAAAATGTTCGTAGGCATCCACCTCAAAAGCAGCTTTGTAAGTATCTTCCACCTGCCACACCAGCACCATCCCGATCATGATCGGATTGCCGATCTTGTCGTTCACCTTGATGGTCTCACTGTCGAAGTTGCGCGCCCGCAGTGAGATCTTCTGCCTGGAAAAGAAAGGATTGACCCAGAAGAAACCGTTCTTCCGGATGGTACCCTTATAGGCCCCGAACAGGACCAGCACTTTCGATTCATTCGGGTTCACCACCGTAAACCCAATGAACCACAGAAAAAGCAATACGGATGTGACGATGATCGCCCAGGTGATCCCGGACATAGCGCTCGCCACGATCCCGGCAATGATCACCAGCATGATCAGCAATGCCAGCCAGCCGGATATCGGATTATAACTCTTCTCATTTTTCATGGTACAAAATATTTTATATTATTATGATATTACAATAATATCATTTTAATCTCACTTTTCCAAATATTAAAGTCAAAAAGTATGAAAAGCATGAAGAGTGGGAAAAGTGGATAAAGTAGGGAGTGTCTGAGAGAGCAAATCGCGTAGAGCATAGAGCTATGAGCGAAGAAACAAGAATCAAGAGCCAAGAGAGATGAGAAATGAGCCGGGACGATATTGTCTATAAAGGCTTCACGCAATGTACGCAAAGTGAAACGCAAAGACCGCAAATGAAAGCATCATATAATGATGCATGTAGAGACGCACGGCCGTGCGTCTCTACTTAATTTCATCCCGATGCTTTCGGGGTTAATTTCGCGACCGCCCAGCCTTCGTCCCATTGGGAACTACGGCGGACAAAGCAGCGAGTAAATCTCTACTTAATTTCGCGAACGAAGTGAGCTAATTTCGCAACCAAAGGTTGCTAATTACACGAGCGTCAGTGAGCTAATGATTACCGACAAATTCCCAACCCGTAACCCGATACTCACAACCCGATACTCACAACCCGATACTCGCAACTCACAACTACTTTTCTTTCGACGCCAGTGCCACGGTGCGGGCTGTCATGGCAAAGATGCCGTAGCCGTTCTCAATGTTGTCATACACCTGCACCGGCTCGACAAAAAAACCGATGTCTTCCGCTTCTTCAGCTTTCTCCAGGGTCCGGGCGTATAGGTAGTAGTCTTTGCTCACCGATCGTACCTCCACAAAGATCCTGACATTCTCCGCCGGATCATTTACATAATCATTAAACTTTAATTGGACGGTATAACTGTCCCCATCGAAGGTCTTATCCTGCAACAACAAAGCGTAATAACCATAGGAAGGCTGGAAAAGAGGATCGTCCGTGTCCAGATCCAGATAATACTGTCTGCCGTCCTCCCCTTTCAGCCAGGCTCTCACCTGGTAGAAATTTTCTTCACCGGCAGGGTCCACGATATCAAAACGGAGTGTGGAAAAGTCCCCTCCGTAATCATTATATCCTGCCGAAGGATTATAAACAGGCTGGGTGATCACCGGTTTGGAGGGCATGGTCTGAGAGGCTGAAGCTGTACCATATTCCGGATGGATGACCTGCAGTGTGAATTTCTCGCCCTGGCCCCCGAAAGGGGATGGCAAATGCGCCTGAAAGTTGATCATCCTCCCGGCATTATACACGGGATAAAGCACTGTATCCGTGATCTCTCCGTTCCCATCACCAATGTATATCGTATCATAATATACCGTATTGTCCATATCCAGGGTATCCATCTCCACCACCACATTGCCTGCTTCATCAAGGACCTGCACCGTAGCATCACATAAAAGAAGATCCTGAACGTTTTTAATACTCTCCAGAGAACCAATATTGTGACTGACACTGGCATACAGTACCGTATCATCATCCGTCACATACAGGTTGACCACAATTCCTTTTTTATAGGGAGGTGGAGGCACCTCCATATAGGTCTGGAAAAAGTTCTCACAGGAACTCAGCAACACAAGAAAGATCATACCGGTGAAAAAGATCTTATTCATCTGCTCAGAATTTGAAATTCAGATTAAAATAGGGAATGATCGGGAAAAGGCTGTATTGCACCAGTTGTTTTTCCATGGTCTCGGTACTTGTCTGCATATCATAATGGTATTCGTTCTCGATATTCATATAGAAAGGGTTTTTCCGGGAATAGACATTGTAAGCGCCCAGCGAGAAGGTGCGGGTCCAGTGTTTTCTTTTGCGGATAAAGTCGATCCCCAGATCCAGACGGTGATAGGGCTTCATCCTGTAGTTGTTCCGTTGTTCGTAGTAATTCACTTCGGTCTCGGCGACCCCGCCGGGCTCTCCCGACGGGAAAAAACCATAGTAAACGGAATTGGGCAGGGTATAGGCTTTCCCGGTACCGTACACCCAGGTACCGGAGAGGTGGATATGGTCGTTGATCTCCCACACCGATACGACCGAGATGTCGTGGCGCCGGTCATAGGTATAATAGAATTTCTTCCCGAAATTCAGGTCGTCGAACTGCCGCCAGGCCCAGGCCAGGGTATAACCGACCCATCCGGTCCATTTTCCCTTTTTCTTGTTGACGAACAGCTCCATCCCGTAGGCCCAGCCCCGTCCCTGGGTGACGCGTTCCTGCCAGTCGTTGAATTGCATCATACCTGCGCCTTCCTTGTACGAGATCACATTGTTCATTACTTTGTAATATCCTTCGAGGCTCACCTCAACGATCCCGCCCAGGGTTTTAGCGCCTCCGGCGGCCACCTGCCAGGAGTCCTGCGGCTTCACTTTCTCTGTGGTAGGCAGCCACAGGTCGGTGGGCAGACCGATGCTGCTGAAGGCCAGCAACTGGATGTACTGGCGCATAGTGGCATAGCTCGCCTTCAGCGCTACATCCCCCGGCAGCAGATAACGGACGCTCAGCCGCGGCTGCAACGAGTAATACTGCTTGTTGCCTGTGAGAAAAGTGGAAAAATGAAGTCCGATATTGGCCTTCAGGTTGTCCGTGATGCGCCAGTCGTCTTCGGCATACAGGGCCAGCTCCCAGGCCGCCAGCCTTTTCTGGCCCAGGGAGGTATCCACCGGCATCCCCTCCTCTCCTTCCAGATAACCGATATGAAAAACACCCGGGTTGAAATCATGATGGATCCCCTTGAAACCGGCCCGGATATAATGAGCCGGATCCGGGATATAATCCAGGTCCATGTTCAGCGCCAGATCATCGATCCCGGAGGTATAATCCAGACGGGTATCCTCCCGTGTCGTATCCCCCTGTGATACCTGGGAATACTTGTATGCCATATCCGTACCCAGCCGGTATTTGCTGTAGGTAAAGGTGGTATTGGAGAAAAGCTTCCCCGACCATACATGGTTCCAGCGGGCCGCCGCGATGGTATTGCCCCACTGGAGTTTGTTCTTCATGTCTTCCTTATAATCCTCCACCTGATAATGGCTTTTGAAATGAAAACGGTCATCGCCGTTATAGACACTCAGGAAGAGACGGTCTTTCTGGGAAAAGGTATGGGTGATCTTGGCATTGAGATCATAAAAATAATAACCGGCATCCCCCTCCTCTCCATCTCTCTTAAAGCCCCTGCGGATGAAAGGCCGGGCAATAAAATCGGCATAGGTACGGCGGCCGGAGACAATAAAGGAGGTCTTGTCCCGGACAATAGGTCCCTCCACTGTTGCCCGCGCCGAGATCAGTCCCACGGACACATCGCCGTGGTATTCGTGCAGGTTGCCGTCTTTCATGCGGATATCCAGCACCGATGAGAGACGGCCTCCATACCGGGCGGGAAACCCTCCCTTGATCAGCTTCACATCACTGATAGCCGAGGTGTTGAAGATGGAGAAAAAGCCGAAGAGGTGGGAGACGTTGTACACCGGCACACCGTCGAGGAGGATCAGGTTCTGGTCGGGGCTGCCCCCCCGCACATAAAAACCGCTCTGCCCTTCGCTGCCCGACTGCACTCCCGGCAGCAGCTGCACCGTCTTCAGCAGGTCGGTCTCCCCCAGCAACGAGGGCAGGGCCTGGATCTGTTTCACGGGAATATCGGTCATGCTCATCTGGGTCTCATGCTCGATGCGGCGGGTGGCCTCCGCCGTCACCGTCACGGCTCCGATCTCCAGCGACTGCTCCAGGGTCACGTTCAGCGTGGTATCTTTTCGCAGGGTGAAAGAGATTGTTTTCCGTCCGTATCCGACATATGACACCACCAGATCCACCTCCCCGGCCGGCAGCGTGAGACTATAGAAACCATACACATTGCTCACAGCCCCCGAACGGCTGCGCTGATCGTACACATTCGCGCCGATCAGCTTCTCACCGGACGCCTTGTCACTGATATAACCACTGATGGTATACTTCTCCTGGGATATACCAGCCAGCACAATGAATGACAGTATCACAAAAAGGGCCGTTTTTTTTAATAGCAAATCCCTGTTCTTTTTAAGTTATCGATATCGCAATACAATATTACAACTTTACCCCATAACTTAATGCATCATCATTCAGCAATTATTTTTACTTTTGGCATAGAATCTTAATCAATACATCCTCTCATGAAACGTAACATATTCTTTTTCGCGGGCTTAATGCTCCTTATCCTCCCCTTTACGCTTACCGCACAGCAACTCAGTGACACCCTGCCGCAGGATCCTGATGTGATCACCGGCACTCTGAAGAACGGGCTGAAGTATTACATACGTCATAACGAGAAACCCAGGGACCGGGTAGAGTTCCGCATGGTGGTCAAT
>WFRO01000372.1 GCA_015486475.1 Bacteroidales bacterium | reverse complement strand
GGCCCAGGCGGTGTGCCAGGGGGGCGTAGAGGTAATAGGCTTCCGTGGCGATAGCTACCTGGTCGGCCGGACCGGCCTTGTCGAGGTTGCGCATCACCTCCAGCTGCTCGGCGAGGCGGATGAGGATCACACGTATGTCGCCGGCCAGGTTGAGGATCATCTCGCGGAAGTTCTCCGTGCGCACCGCTGCCTTGTCGGGGTCGAGGCCTGAGATCTTGCCCAGCCCTTCCACCAGGTCGCGTACGCCGCGGCCGAACTCCTTCTCAAAAAAGTCGGGAGGGACCTTCGCGATGCGGCTGATGTCGTGGTAGAGGGCTCCGATGACCGCGTCGGCGCCCAGGCCCAGTTGCTCCAGGACGATGCGTGCCACGTTCATGGCATGCACGAGGTAGGGATCGCCACTAAAGCTCACCTCCCTGCCCTCGAGGGTGAGGGTGTGCCGCACCGCCCGCCGTACCATGGCCTGGTCCTGATCATCCAGATATTTCTTGATCATCCGGAGAAAACTGCGGTAGTGCCGCTGCACCATCCGGGCTGTCTCCTCATCGGTATGTTTTGCCTGTGCCATTGAGGAGGCAAAGATAGTAAAGTTCAGAGTTCAAAGTTCATAGTTCATAGTTGGTGGTTAGTGGTTGGTGGTTGGTGGTTTTTAGAAAAGGCTTCACGTAAAGATCTCCGAGAAGCGCGAAGGACCCAAAGAAAAAATATGATAATTTTTCGCATCATCGCTTTACCGCTTCATCTCTTCATCTCTTCATCGATATTTGTTGGTGGTTAGTAGTTGGTAGTTGGGAATACTTGGCTCTTGATTCTTGTCTCTTGCATCTTGATCGGTAGTTCGTCGTTCATCCCCGCCCGCCCGCCTGACCGAGCCATTCGGGCAGGGACGAACGTCCGTTCGGACGGGGGTGCTGGGTGAAGAAGCTCCCCGCCCGGCTGACGCCAGTCGGACGGGCAGCACCCAGCACCTATTGACTTTTCGAATTCTAAGATAAATCCAAATATTTTTTAAGAAAAATTATGTTGATAAGTCACAACGTAAGGGGTCTGCCGTTTAACCACTGCAAAAACCCTATTTACAAGTTTACAACTGATAGCATTGATAATTACTTTATGATCTTTTCCCTCCTCTAATTTTCGTTGATAATATGCACGGATCTCAGGGTCAAATCGTCGTGCAACATTTGCACCACTTGATAATAAGGCTTTTATTTTCTTATTACCAAGATAACTTGTTCTGGTCCTTCCTCTAATGCTTGTGCCCGAGGAATGTTCATATGGAGCTATGCCGGAATAACTGGCATATTTCCTTCCGTTTTCGAAGCTGGTAAAATTATTTGTGGTAACCAGCATAAAAGTTGCTATTACCAGGCCGATCCCTCTGACCGAACGGGCCATCTCAAAATTCTTCTTCACCTCCGCATCATTCTCGATCAGTGAGATGATCTTTTCTTCTATCTCATTTATCTGTTGATCATAATCTTCGATCATTTTGACCAGATTATCTGGAATATTTTGCAGACCCGTAAGCTCTGTATACTGCTTATGATGTTTCAGGCTATTTTTTAGAGAAGTACGAATACGTACCATTTGTTCCCGGTAAGTAAGCAGTTCTTTTAACTGTAAAATAAGTTTTGATGGCAGATGAAAGTCTTGCAGTTTATCTCTGTGGGTATAGGCATAGTCTGCGATCCTGCGGGCATCGATCCGATCATTCTTCCCTCGTGCCATGCCCAGACTGCGCTTTATCTGAAGTCCGGCCTCAACACAGAAATCATAATCTTCATTTGCCAACCAGGCAAAAAACATGAACCCATAGGTGCCTGTGTGTTCCATGCAGAACATAACATCTTTTTTGGGGATATTCTTTTCGTTCAGCCAGCTCTTAAGTTCAGAATATCCCTTCATGGTGTTCTGGATCTTTTTGTCTTTGTAACTCCCATAGCTCTCCTGGCTGATCAAGGAGATATCCAGGGTCTCTTTGGAGATATCAACTCCTACAAAATGCTTTTTTTTACTAAATTTACCCATGACTTTGTGTTTTTAATACCGGTAGAGGTTGTATTGCTAGTACCTTTAATAAGTCTTACTTATCATTCTAAATGGCACTTGCAACCTTGGGGGATCCGGGGACTGATTCGAAAGATAATCCTTGAGATTAGACTTTCGATTAGTTCACCCCGGCTCCCTCCGGTTTTTGTTAAACATCAGTTATTAACATTCTGTAAAGTTATTAACTCCCCCCAGACCTCCCTTTTTCAACATCATAATTTTTATATTTTATAATATTTTTTTCATGTGCTAATCTAAAGGACTTCCATATCAAATGCTGCTGCACCATCTTCAATTCACCGTATGAAACATCATTACCCAATTTTTCTTTTATTTCGGAGAGTGACAGACCGCTGTTTTTCTTCATCACCTTTGCGATCTTTTCGATCTTGCCGGGTTCAACAAAGTCGGTCACCTGTAACTCCCCTGTTCCGACAAAATGTGCCAGATGCCCCTCGATGGTAGATCGCACCAGCCCCCGCTCCTTCGCTATTTTATCAATGTCTCCATGTTTATGCCATAGCTCCAGACTCACCGCTTTTGTATCGATCCTCGGTTTCTTTTTTTTCTTTTTCAGTGTTTCGGGTAAGGCGGTGATATGCAACTCATGATCTTTGCGGTATTCGTTGATCAGTTCCAGCAACTCCTCCCCGAACTGCTCTTTTTTCTTCCGGCCGAAACCGTGGAGCAAGAGCAACTCTTCCGTATTCGCAGGCGCATAGTTACTGAGCGCCCGCATGGCTCTGAGCGAGATCACCCGGTAATGCGGCACACCCAGTGCGGCTGCTTTCTCATTCCTCCACCGCTTCAACAGTTCGTACAATCCCGGATTGTCTATCTCTTCGCTCACAGGCAGTTTCTTCTTTTTATCCGGCCGTTTCCCCGGCACTTCTTTCATGGCAGCTTTGGCCCTGGCCTGCAGATAATCTTTTACCCGGAACCCTTCACGGCAGGCCTCAAAACAAGTTTGTTTGTATACGGCCTCCTCCAGGAGTCTTTTCTCCGCTTTCGTGATCTTTTTGAGTACCTCCTTATTATCTGTCTCCACGCCAAAATGTTCCAGCTCTTTCAACACAAGCTGCTGAATTTTATCCGAAAAATATTCCGCTCCTTTCCTGATCCGTTCCTGCAGTTCCTCATTCTTTTCAGCATCCTTGTTCTTTCCCAGCAAAAACACAAGTTGCCGTTTAAACTTTTCAGCAACCTCTGTGATCTCTTTCCGCACCTGCTTGTTCATCGTGCCGATCACCTCATCTATACCCGGCTGCAGTGCTTTTTTATGGTCGTGCAATAAAAAATAAAGATTGTTGGCATAACGTTGCAGTCCGCTGAGATCGACCAGGTCTTCCAGCAACTGACGCTGGTAAGCCTCTTTGGAGGCGATCAGTTCCTCCTCTCCTGCCTGGTTTTCATCTATCTGCCTGTGAAATTTTTCAATGGATGTGTCCTGCTTTAAGCTATATGGCGAGAATCTGCTACGCAGCACCAGCCCCTCCAGCGACCGGCAACGACTGAGCGCCACATACACCTGCCCATGGGCGAAGGCTGCTTCCGAGTCAATAACGGCTTTGTCAAAAGTGAGTCCCTGGCTTTTGTGGATGGTGATGGCCCAGGCCGGCCTGAGGGGGATCTGGGTGAACTTTCCTTCCACCGTTTCCATTATTTCCTTGTTCTGTTCTTCAATAACGTACTTCACATTCTGCCATTCGAGCGGTGACACAAAGATATCCTCTTCATCTCCGGGACAGCGGACCACAACGCCTTCATCATGGATCTCAGTGATGTTGCCGATCTTCCCGTTGAAAAAACGCTTTTCGGGATCCGGATCGTTTTTTACGAACATCACCTGGGCACCGGTCTTTAACTCCAACTCCGGTTCGGTCGGATACATATATTCCGGAAAGTTGCCATCCATCGTGGCTGTAAACCGTACACTTTTCCCTTTCAAAGCCTTCATTTTTTTGTCGTTGATCGCTTTGGCCTTGGCATTATGGGTTGTGAGAATGATATAATTGTCATCGCCCGGGTCGAAATCAGGTTGATATCGTTCGTTCAGCAAAGCGATGACTTCTTCGTCCACTTTTTTATCCCTGATCTTGTTCAGTATCCTGATGAACTGTTCATCGCGCTGGCGGTAAACATGCTGCAGGGTGATGGTGGTATAACCTGCTTTTTGCAACGCCCGGCTGCTGAAAAAATAGGGTGTCTGATAAAATTCCTGCAACAACTCCCACTCATCTTCTTTCACCACGGGTGGCAACTGCTGCATATCGCCGATCATCAGCAACTGCACTCCGCCGAACGGTTTGTCATTCCGCCGGAACTGCCGCAGCCGTTCGTCAATGCTGTCCAGCAGATCCCCCCGCACCATACTGATCTCATCAATGACAAGCAGGTCCAGACTCCGGATAATATCCCGTTTCTGTGCACTGAACCGCATACTCCTTCTCTCTTCATTTTCCTTATATCCGGGCACCCGGGGCCCAAATGGAAGTTGAAAAAAAGAATGGATGGTTACGCCTCCGGCGTTAATAGCCGCCACACCCGTGGGCGCCACCACGATCATTCGTTTGGGTGACAATTCTTTCAGATCGTGCAGGAAGGTAGTCTTTCCTG
Source organism: Bacteroidales bacterium (assembly GCA_015486475.1). GTDB lineage: Bacteria > Bacteroidota > Bacteroidia > Bacteroidales > VadinHA17 > DRPN01. The sequence continues at coordinate 2,463 of WFRO01000372.1, read as the reverse complement.
TTCCGGCCCTGCCCGTCAGAAAAAGATGGTTGCCCGTGTATTGCACAAAGTCGTGGGCAAGCTGTAATTGCGGGTTATGAAATGTTTGTTGTTGCACAAGTTGAATAGAGATAACGTTCAACCCAAATTACACATTAGACAAGGTATGAATTTAAAAAATTATTTATCTCCCCCAACTCGTCATCTCCTTAAAATAGAAGTTGGGATATAGCACATCGTGTACTTTCTCTACGGTCAGGGGCGCCGGAAGGGTGAAAGTATCTTTCAGGCGAATGTCGGTGGAGGAGGCTCCTATACGCACCTCGTAATCGCCCTTATCGGCCACCCAGGCATCTATGCCGCTCCAGAAGGAGGCCAGGGCACGTGCATCCAGCACGAAAGAGAGCGTCTGACTCTCTCCCGGCTTCAGCAGCTTCGTCTTGGCAAAGCCTTTGAGCTCCTGGAAAGGTTTGTCTATCTCGTTGCGCGGGGCCGCCAGATAGAGCTGCACCACCTCCTTGCCGGCTCTTTTGCCGGTATTCTTCACCGTGACGCTCACGGTAAGCTTCTTGTCAAAAGTCTTGCTGCCGAGCTGAAGGTCTGAATATTCAAAATTGGTATAGGAGAGGCCATATCCGAAAGGATAAGCCACCTGCACCCCGAAAGTCTCATAATAACGATAACCCACGTAGACCCCTTCTTTATAGAAAGAGTTGTAAGGATCCTTTTTGGGCTCTCCGGGGAAAGTGCTGTAAGACGGCACATCTTCGAGTTTCAGGGGGAAGGTGTCCGGCAGCTTGCCCGACGGGTTCACCTTGCCGCTGAGGATATCGGCTACGGCATATCCCCCCTCCTGCCCCGGCTGCCAGGCCAGGAGGATGGCATCGGGACCATCCCGCCAGCTGGTGGTCTCCCACATCCCGCCGATGTTCAGCACCACCACCACCTTTTTACCTGCGGCATGGTACACCTCACAGACGTTCTTCACCAGCGCCAGCTCGGTGGGCGTGATGGGCAGCCAGCCGTTCTCATAGTTCTCGCCTCCGCTCCGTGCCAGAGTGACGATGGCAATATCCGAATGAGGCTCGTATTTCCGGATCTCCTCCACGGACATGGGCAGCTCATCGGTGAAAGGCACGAGGCGTTCCTTAAAATGAGGCGGCGCCTGATTTCCTTTGATGCCGTTGTCTTTGCGCATCTTCGGGTTGTCAAAATAGGGCGGCACCAGGTTGTCTCGTTTTATCTTCTCCACATAGGCCGTGTACTTCGCCTCGAGGTCTTTCAGGATCTTGTATCCGGCGGCCTTGATACCGTCGTTCACGGAGATCGCATAGCGGGTGCTTCTCACCCCGCCGCTGCCCGTGCCGGTCTTGACCAGATAGTAAGACATCTTGCCGAAGAGGGCCACATGCTTCACCTTCCTGTTGAAAGGCAAGGTGTTGTTATCGTTCTTGAGCAGCACCATTCCTTCACCTGCGGCCTCCCGGGCGATACGTGCCGAGGCCTCCAGGTCGGGTTTGAAAGTGGCCGGAATGCCTTTCTCGCGGTGCGACTGCAGTTTCAGTTTGATGTTGTAGATCAGGTTGCTGTCGAGGGTGCTCTCGTCCAGTGTCCTGTTTTTGATCCCCTCTTCCAGCTCTTTGATCTCCTGGCGGTTGCCGCCCATGAGCATGTTATTGCCGGCCCGTACCTTGGCCACCGCACTGCCATACCCGTCGAAGTCGGTCATGAAGAGGCCGTTGAAGCCCCACTCCTGCCGTACGATCGTCTGCAACAGATCGGGGTTCTCGGCCGTGTAAAAGCCGTTCAGCCGGTTATAGGAGGTCATGATCGCCTGGGGATGGCTCTCTTTCACGGCGATCTCAAAGCCCCGCAGGTAGAGCTCGCGCAGAGCGCGCTGGCTGATCACGGCATTGTAAAGACGCCGGTTGGTCTCCTGGTTGTTGGCCACGAAGTGCTTCAGGGTGGCGCCCACATCTTTGGATTGTACTCCCCGCACCACGGCAGCGGCCATCTTACCGGAGATGAGCGGGTCTTCGGAATAGTATTCAAAGTTACGGCCGCAACGCGGGTCGCGGTGCAGGTTCATCGCCGGCATGAGGATCAGGTCATAGTCGTATGCCAGCAGCTCGGCGCCGAGGGCGCGGCCCACCTGCTCCGCCAGGGCCGTATTCCAGGTGGCAGCCAGACAGGTGGAGGTGGGAAAGGCCGTGGTGTAAGTATATCCCAGGCCTTCCACCGGTTTGGGATCCCTGTTGATGCCGGCAGGCCCGTCGGTGAGGGCCGACTTGCGGATACCGAGGCGTGGGATGACCAGCCTGGCCTGCTGGTTGGCGATGATGATGCCTGTGCCGGTCTCTACATTTTTTTGCTCCATGGCTGGGAGGAACTTGCCGTCGCCCACGGTCAGGTAGATCTTCTCCTCAGTGGTCATGCGGGAGATGATGTCGCGGGCCCGCTCGTCAAGCGATTTGTTCTTGTCTC
>WFRO01000371.1 GCA_015486475.1 Bacteroidales bacterium | reverse complement strand
TCTTTGCCGCGAAAAGGAGGGATACCGCTCTCCACAGAGATACCTGCTCCCGTAAATGCAGTGGTGTGGGAAGATCTTTCAAGTGCCCGGGCGGCTTCCTGCAGAGGATCCATGGCGGGTCATCCAAAAGATTATTTCAAAGCGGCGGCGATGGTCTCACCCAGATGGGCCGGAGATTCCACCACATGGATCCCGCATTCGGCCATGATCTTCATCTTGGCAGCAGCCGTATCATCCTTGCCGCCGATGATGGCGCCAGCATGGCCCATACGACGTCCTTTGGGGGCGGTCTGTCCGGCGATGAAACCCACGACAGGCTTGGTGCCGTGCTCTTTGACCCAGCGGGCTGCATCCGCCTCCATGGGGCCTCCGATCTCACCGATCATGATGATGCCCTCTGTCTCGGGATCCTCCATGAACATCTGGATGGCCTCAAGGGTGGAAGTCCCGATAATGGGGTCACCTCCGATGCCGATGGCAGTGGTCTGTCCCAGCCCCACTTTGGTCACCTGGTCCACGGCTTCATAGGTAAGCGTGCCGGAGCGGGATACAATGCCCACAGGACCTTTTTTGAAAATAAAACCGGGCATAATGCCGATCTTGGTCTCTTCGGCTGTAATGATGCCGGGGCAGTTGGGACCGATCAGACGGGATTCTTTTTTGCTGAGATATTCCTTCACCTTCACCATATCGGAGGTGGGGATCCCTTCGGTGATGGTAACGATCACCCCTATACCGGCTTCGGCAGCTTCCATGATAGCGTCGGCGGCGAACGGCGGCGGCACAAAGATAACGGATACATCCGCTCCTGTCTCTTTGACAGCGTCACTGACAGTATCGAAAACGGGACGGTCGAGATGTTTTTGTCCGCCTTTGCCGGGCGTCACACCTCCTACCACCTGCGTACCATACTCTATCATCTGCTGTGCATGAAAAGTGCCTTCACTTCCGGTGAAACCCTGCACCAGAACCCTTGAGTCTTTATTGACAAGTATACTCATTTCCTGTTTCTTTTTTAATTACTGAATTTTTTGAATCTCCAAAAGTAACCTAATAATGTTTCTTTACAAAAGAAGAAAACATGTTGTAGGTTATCTTACTTTCTTTTTTTCTTTTTGGGTGGATTGTATCCTTTGGATTTGGCCGCTTCTTCAAGACGCTGCTGCCATTTTGATTTTTTCACGGGTATTTTCTTTTTCTCATGTACCCTGCGCAGTATCTCATCCTCATTCACAAAGGCTTTGGCTACCATGTTCTGACCGAAGGTGATCAGGTTGGCCAGGAAGTAATAATAGTTGAGGGCAGCCGAGAAGTTATTCAGGAAAAGCATGAAAGTGACCGGCATGATGTACATCATCCCTTTCATGCCCGGCATCTGCCCCGTATCGCCCGAAGGACTGTTGATCTTCATCGTAACGATGGTGGAGATCGTCATCAGGATGGTGAAAAGACTGACGTGATCACCGTACATGGGGATGGTGAAAGGCAGCTGCATGATCGAATCGTAGGTGGAGAGGTCGTGGGCCCAGAGGAAGCTCTGCTGTCGCAGCTCGATGGAGGTCGGGAAGAAACGGAACATGGCAAACAGGATCGGCATCTGCAGCAACATAGGCAGACACCCGCTCAGCGGGCTCACCCCCGCCTGTTTGTATAACGCCATCTGAGCCTGCTGTTTTTTCATGGCATCCTCTTTCTTCGGATACTTTTTGTTCAGCTCATCCACGAAAGGCTTCAGCACCCGCATTTTGGCCTGCGAAACATAGGACTTGTAGGTCAGCGGGAAGAGAGCCATCTTGATGATGATCGTCAGCAGCAGGATGATGATCCCGTAATTGGAGATGTACTTATTGAGCCAGTTGAAGATGGGTATGATCACGAACTGGTTGATCCACTTGATGATATTACGTCCCAGATAAACCAGTTCTTCAAGTCCGATACCGTATCTTTTGAGTGTTCTGAAGTGGTTGGGACCGAAATACATGCTCATATGGTACGAGAGGTCCTCCTGCGGCCGGTAAGGCACGCTCAGGTCGGTCTCACATTCCCTGAAATAGGGAGAGTCCTCCGGCATCTTCAGGGACTTGACCTTACCGCTCAGGAAAGGTTGTTCACTTGAGATGAGCACCGACGAGAAAAACTGGTCTTTGAAAGCCACCCATTCCACCTTGGTGGGGATATCTTTCTCCAGTACTTCCTTGCTGCTGCGCATGGGCAGACCATCCACCTCGTCCTGAAAATATCTGAACTTGATGGTGGAGTAGTTGTCCTCGTTGATGCGGCCTTTCTCCTGCTGGGGCATGAAGAGTTTCCATCGCAGGGAGATATCCGTCAGATTGCCGGCAATGACCTTGTCCATGCCGTGCATGACCACATCAAAGCCGATCATATAATTGTCCCTGGGGATGATGTAGCGGAAGTCCATGTACCTTCCCTCACCCACCGTGAGCCGGAATACAACATTGTAACTGCTGTCGGTCACCACTACATGCCCTGTATCTGAGAGGGGGGTGAACACCAGGTTCCTGGTATCGAGCAGCTTGTTGTTGATGGTGAAGAAACGGAACCCGAACTCGGTGGAGTCGCCGCTGAACAGGATCAGCGGTTTCTGGTCCCACGTTTTGTATTTTTTCAGCTCGACGGAATAAAGGCGGCCTCCAAGGGTGGAAAACCGGTATTTCACCAGGTCATTTTCGACGGTGACGAATTGTTTCTTCCCGGTGGTCGTTACCACAGCGGTCGTATCCTGAACCGGGACTGCTTTTTCCGGCAGGGCTTCCGGGGTCTTTTCTTCAGCCTGTGGCCGGACCTGCCGGGCAGTGTCCGGAGAACTCAGACGTACAATGGAATCGATGGAGAGGATCTTTCTCTTGGGATAGTTCTCCGAGGGTTTGAAAGAAAGGGCTTTCAGATAACTCTCCCGGGCCGCCGCATATTTTTTTGCATTATAAAGTGAGTCGGCCACTCCCACCTCATATTTATAGGCCTTATCTTTCTGATGATTATTATAGTAGCTGAAGCCAACGAACAAGAGGCCTATCAGCAATAATCCAATGATCGTGTTCCTATCCATTCTGTGATGCTTTCTCCATTTTATTACTGTTTTTCACGGTCCCGGCGGTTTCCTGGTCTCCCGCTTTTTCCCGTGCATAGCGCAGTGCAGCTTCCACAAAGCTCACAAAGAGCGGATGGGGCTGCAGAACGGTACTGCGGTACTCGGGATGGAACTGGGTGCCTACATACCAGCGGTGGGCCGGAATCTCCATGATCTCGACCAGATTGGTGTCGGGATTGATCCCGGCGGCTCTCATCCCTGCTTTCTCAAAATCTTCCAGGAAAGTGTTGTTGAACTCATATCTGTGACGATGCCGCTCGTTGACCAGCTCTGTGCCATACGCTTTGTACACCCTGCTTTCCTTATTGATCAGGCACGGGTAAGCGCCCAGCCGCATGGTGCCTCCTTTGGCTGTCACACCTTTCTGCTCCTCCATGAGGTCGATGACCGGATAAGGGGTTTTCCGGTTCATCTCGGTCGAGTTGGCATTTTTAAAGCCCAG
>WFRO01000370.1 GCA_015486475.1 Bacteroidales bacterium | reverse complement strand
GGTACTGAACATCCGCCTGCCTAAGATATCCTGATTTTTCCCTTATCAGAAGTGTGGAGTGTGGAGTGCCTAGAGGTTGGAGTTGGGAGTACTTGGAGTACTTAAAGTGCCTTAAGTGCGCTAAAGTTAAAAGTTTGTGCTTCACCCAGCAACCCCGTCCGAACGGATGACTCCGTTCATCCGGGCGGGCAGCAACTAGCACCCAGCACCTAGAAGTGTGGAGTTTGGAGTTTGGAGTTTTGTAATTCGAACTTCAACAATCGAGCTTCATCCTTCCTAAAAGCTTTCTTCCGCGATCCTCCGCACATTATCCGCCTTGCCCATGGTGAAGAAATGGACCACCGGCACGCCGTGGGCGATCAGCTCCCGGGTCTGCTGTATGCCCCATTCGATACCCACTTCATACACTTCGTCGTTGTTTTTACACTTCAGCACCTCCTTCACCAGCGCCTCCGGCAGGTTGATATTGAAAGTCCCGGGCAGCAGGTTCAGCTGCTTTTTTGTCGAAAGGGGTTTGATCCCCGGGATGATGGGCACCTCAATGCCGGCCTCCCGGCATCTCTTCTCAAAAGCAAAGAAATTCTCATTGTCAAAAAACATCTGGGTCACAATAAATTCAGCCCCGGCTTCAATTTTCTTTTTCAGGAAATGCAGGTCCGAATCGAAATTGGGTGCTTCCACATGCTTTTCGGGATAGCCGGCCACCCCCACACAAAAGTCGGAGGGGCAGGGTTCCACCAGGTCGGGATCGAGGTATTTTCCCCTGTTCATATCCATGATCTGCTGCACCAGCTCCAGGGCATGGGCATGCCCCCCCTCTTCGGGCACGAAGGGTCCGCTGCCTGCAGGCGGATCACCCCGCACGGCCAGCACATTGTGGATCCCCATGAAGTTCAGGTCGATCAGGGCATTCTCTGTCTCCTCGCGCGTGAACCCCCCGCAGATCAGGTGGGGCACCACCATCACCCCGTAGCGGTGCTGTATGGCCGCCGATATGGCCACCGTCCCCGGCCGTTTCCGGACGGTCCTTTTTTCCATCAGGCCGCCCTTCACCTTTTTATAAACGACCTCCTCCCGGTGGTAGGTAATGTTGATGTACAACGGATCAAACTGCATCAGCGGGTCGATCCGCTCATAGATATAGTTGATATCCTTGCCTTTGGGCGGGGGCAGCAGCTCGAAAGAGAAGCGTGTCCGCCGGATCTTTTTCAAGGCCTCAGACAGTTTCTGTTCTGTAATATCAGTCATGATCCCTGTAGATAAGATGTGACAAATATTTTTCCGCCTCTTCCCGGGAGATCTTCCTTCTCCGGGCATAGTCGGCCACCTGGTCCTCCAGGATCCTGCGGATATCGAAATAGACCGCTTCGGGATGGGAGAAGATGAGTCCGCTCACCGAGGCAGCCGGCACCATGGCAAAGCCTTCCGTCAGACGTATGCCCGTATGTTTCTCAGCCTCCAGGAGGGCAAAGAGGTTTTTCTTCTCCGAATGATCGGGACAGGCCGGGTAGCCATAGGCCGGACGGATACCCTGATACCTCATCCGAAAAAGATCCTCCAGGCTGAGCTGCTCCTCCGGCACGAAGCCCCACAGCTCTTTTCGCACCTTCATATGCAGCCATTCGGTGGCTGCCTCGGCCAGGCGGTCGGCCAGGGCCTTCACCATCAGCGCCTGGTAGTCGTCATGTTCTTTTTGGAATTTCTCCAGATAATGCTCCAGGCCGATGCCTCCTGTCACGGCAAAGAGGCCTATGTGATCCTTCAGGCCTGTCCCTTCAGGTGCGATGTAGTCGCTGAGACATAGGTTATGGCCCGTAGCTGTGCGGGCTTCCTGCTGCCGCAGGTGATACAGCACCCCCTTCACCCGGGTGTGTTCCTCATCTTCGTACACGATGATATCATCCCCGGCGGCGGCGGCCGGCAACAGGCTCACCACCCCCTGCACCTTCAGGACCTTCTCCTCCGCCAGCCCCTCCAGGAACTTCTTCCCCTCCTCATACACCCGGCGGGCCTCTTCACCCCGTTCGGGATGGTCGAGGATACCGGGGAATTTTCCCTTCAGGTCCCACACATGGAAGAAGAAGGTCCAGTCGATAAAAGGGATCACTTCTTCCAGGGGGATATTCTCAAAGACGGTCGTTCCCGGCGTTGCCGGCTGCGGTGGTGCGTAATGGTCCCAGTCGGCCCGGAACCTGTTCTTCCGCGCCTCCTCCAGCGGGATATAGGCGCCCGGCTTTTTGCGGTTCATCGTACGCAGCTTCTCATACTGCTGAGAGGTCTCCCGCAGGAATTGCTTTTTCTCTCCGGAGAGCAGGGAACCCACCACGGCCACGCTGCGGGAGGCATCTTTCACATGCACCACGCCGTGTTTGTAATAGGGGGCTATTTTCACGGCGGTGTGGAGCACCGAGGTGGTCGCCCCGCCGATGAGGAGCGGCTGGCTGAAACCCTTGCGTTCCATCTCGCCGGCGACATGCACCATCTCCTCCAGCGAGGGGGTGATCAGGCCGCTCAGACCGATGATGTCGGCTTTCTCTTTTTGTGCGGTCTCCAGGATCTTCTCTGCCGGTACCATCACCCCCAGGTCAATGATCTCATAGTTGTTGCACTGCAGGACGATGCCCACGATGTTCTTGCCGATGTCGTGCACATCCCCCTTGACGGTGGCCAGCAACACCCTGCCGGCCGCCTGTTGCCGGCCGCCGCCGGCCGCTTTCTCCTCTTCGAGCACCGGCTCCAGCACCGCCACCGCTTTTTTCATCACCCGCGCGCTCTTGATCACCTGTGGCAGGAACATCTTCCCCGAGCCAAAGAGATCGCCCACCTTGTTCATCCCCTCCATCATAGGC
>WFRO01000369.1 GCA_015486475.1 Bacteroidales bacterium | reverse complement strand
TCACCACAGGGTTGTAGGGGATGTCGTTGCCCCGTATGTTGAAGGTCCAGGCCACTTCGTCGAGAGCGGTAAGGAGGAGGGTGTCGCATCCTGCTTCCAGCATTCTGTCGCGCAGGGTTGTGAGCTTCTCACGGATGCTGCGGGCAGCGAACTCTGCCGGATGCTCGAAAGCAGGAGCCTCCGGGAAAGGAGGCCGGTCATCCCAGAAAGGGGTGACAGGATCCACATCCTCAGCAACGATAAAATCTTTTTTCTGAAAGGACTCTTTCATCTTCCGGGCCAGCGCAAGCGATACCAGCGTGCCGTCATAGCCTATGCGGCTGAAAGGGGGCAGGCGCTCTGCCAGCCAGCCGATGTACTCGGGTGTATGGGGGATACGCAGACGGACCAGCTCAAAGCCGCTGCCGGCCATCTGCTCCTCAGCCTGCAGGAAATAGCGGGAGTCGGTCCACACCCCCGCAAAGTCACGGGTGATCACCACCGTGCCGGCCGAGCCGGTGAAACCGGTGAGCCATGCCATGATACGCCAGCGGGCAGGCAGGTATTCGCTCATGTGCGGATCGGCCGAAGGTATGATATAAGCATCCAGCCGGAGCTTGTCCATCTCCTGCCGTACCAGGGAAAGTTTTTCTGCGGATGTCATGGTCAGATCATGTTGGTGAGAGAACAAAGATATAAAATGTTGCTGGTTGCAGGGTGCTAGGTGCAGGGTGGTAATGATTGAATGCGTGAATGCGTGAATGCGTGAATGATTGAATGATTGAAATGAAGAGTGCTGGGTCATCAACTTTTAACTTTAGCTCACTTTTAACTTTTAACTCTTTCCTCCACACTCCACACTCGATGTTCCTGCCCGATCATCCGTTTTTTGTGACCGTTCATAAAAATTATCACATTAAATTTGGCCGGGCAGGGGGATTTACGTAATTTTTGTCAGTGAAAATCTCCCGGTCTGTATCGCTTTTTCCCTTTTTTATTCATATGATCTTTAGGGAAAACATCTGTTCCGGGCTGCTCCGGGAGAGTATGTGATCAGATGATCCTTAACCAAATACATACAACATGAAAAAAAACGTATTACCCTTTTTACTGGCAATTCTCTTTTTTCCCGTGCTACATGCCGGGCCGGCTCCGGATCAGCAATCTTCTTCTTACACCGGAACATTTACGATGAGCTCGGCGACGGTATCCCTTACCCTGAAGCTTACCCAGGGGGCCGACAATTCTCTTCGGGGAACGCTTTCCAGCACGAACGGCACGACCTTTCAGGTCAACGGCACCGTCGAGCAGGGCGGGGTGGCCACGGGCACCTGTACGCTCCAGGGAGGAGGTTCTTATTTCGAGTCTTATCTGCAGGGCGACCAGCTTGTCTTCACCCTGATCCAGCCGGATGCCAACGGTGAGCCCGACTATAACAAGACACAGGAGTTGCAGTTCAAACGTTCGCGGGGAGGGACTGCCACTGCTGCCGCAGCGCCGCCGGCTGCCGGGAAACCGGTCAATATCTATCAGCAACAGGGTGCACAGCAACCATCCCAACCGCAACAGCAATACGCTCAGCAACAGCAACAACAACAGTATGCCTCCCGTCCGCAGCAACAGGCACAGCCGGTCTATTCAGGCAACCAGGCTGCCGGCGGCGCCGGCGAGGTGGGGGATGACATGTGGGGGTTCAAGTTCGTGCCACCGCAGGGCTGGGTGACACAAAAGAATGCCAGCGGGATCATTGTGGGGCACAATACCATTGCGGGTATGATCATCGTTTTCCCGCATACTGCTTCCAGTATGCAGGAGATGCAGGGGCTGATGGCCCAGGGCATCCAGGACAACGGTACCTCGCTGAATGCTACGGGCAGGATACAGCAGGTGAGCAACAATGTGGTGGAGGAGGATTATGCCGGCGTTGTCAACGGGCAGCAGGTGAAAGGTAAAGGATACGGTGCCCTGTCACCTTACAAAGGGGGGGCTTTTATCCTGGCCCTGTCCACGCCGGACAAGATGAGCAACGACCTGCTGCTGGCGGCCCGGCAGATCGCCACTCACATGCGGTTCGTACAACCCTCGGCCGGCGCCGGATCATCTGACCTGATGCAGTTCTTTGCCGACACCTGGGTGACCACCACAACCAACACCTCCTCCTATGTCACGCTTTATGCGGATGGTTCCTGGTCGGACCGTTCAGAGTCCTCCTACTCCGGAAACTTTAACGATGGAGGAGGCGCCAATACAGGAAACTGGGGCGCCGGCGGACAACAACAGGGCCAGGGGCGCTGGTCGGTGCGCGGGAACAAAGATCAGGGACAGATCATCGTGGTCACTGCAGAGGGACAGAAGTATACCTATGAGTATCGCGTGCATATCGAAAACGGACAGAAGTATTATTCAGAATATTATTTTAACGGCACCCTCTACCACCGGAGGAACAAATACGACGAATAAGTGTGTTTTCCGGCTCTTTTATGGCCTTTATTTAGTATTTTTTATGAAATTTGTGACCGCATCTCCGGATGCGGTCTTTTTTTCTGATAAAATATTATCGCCATGAAAACGATCCGGTATACTGTTTTGCTGACCATTTTCTTCTTGTCTGCTCATGTTCTGGTTGCCCAGCGCTCTCTCCTGACCCTGGAAGATGCCATTGTGGGGCCTTATTTAACGCACAGGATCCAGGACATTCCGCAATTGCAGTGGTTGCCGGAGGGTCATGATCTTTCCTTTGTGAAGGGTGATTCGCTGATGGAAAAAGATCCTGTTACGAAGACGGAAACACTCCTGTTCACGCTCTCCCGTCTGAATAGTTCACTGGACAGTCTCTTCAGTGATCCGTTACGGCGGATGCCGACCCTGAACTGGATCTCGCCGGGGCGGTTCTGGTTCCGCCGGGATACTACCTGGGTGGTGATGCAGTACCATGAAGGGAAACTTACTCCGGAAAACTATGTGAAGGTGCCGGGTGGTTCGGGACATGCCGATTTCTGTGCCGCTGCTCCTGCCGTGGCTTTTACGCGGGGACAGAACCTTTTTATTGCAGAGCCGCAGGGGAAGATCACGCAGGTTACCTTCGATTCGCTGCCCGGATATGTCAACGGGCAGTCGGTATCGCGCAATGAGTTTGGTATTAACAAGGGAACTTTCTGGTCACCCGACGGCAGCAGCCTGGCCTATTACCGCAAAGACGAGACCCGTGTGAGCAACTATCCCCTTGTAGATATCATGACCCGCGTGGCCTCGCTGAAGGACATCAAATACCCCATGGCCGGCATGGCCAGTGAAGAGATACATGTGTTCGTTTACGACCGTAAAACGGGCAAAACGCAGGAGATAGAGACGCCCGGCCCCTATGACCAGTATCTTACAAATGTGACCTGGACCCCCGACGGGCATTACCTGCTGATGGCCGTGGTCAACAGGGAGCAGGACCACATGTGGCTGAACATGTACTTTACGCAGACCGGTAAGAAGATCCTG
>WFRO01000368.1 GCA_015486475.1 Bacteroidales bacterium | reverse complement strand
GAACGCGATTTCTACGAGTCCTACCTGCCGGCCTTCCGCGCCACGGTGAGCGAGGCGAGGGCTTATTCGGTGATGGGCGCCTACAGCGCCTACAAGGGGATCCCCTGCAACGCCAGCCATTACCTCCTGGATACGGTCCTGCGGCAGGAGCTGGGCTTCGGGGGATATGTCGTCTCTGACTGTGGGGCCGTGGGAGATATCATGACAGGTCACCACCTGGCAAAAAGCATGGAAGAGGCCTCGGCCCTGGCCGTGAAGGCCGGTTGTGACCTCGACTGCGGCACGGAATACAAGACCCTCCCGGAGGCCGTGAAACAGGGCCTCCTCAGCGAAGAGGAGATAGACCGCTCCGTAAAGCGTCTTATGAAAGCCCGTTTTCTGCTGGGGATGTTCGACCCGCCGGAAAAGGTGGCATACCAGCGTATCCCCATCACGGCCAACGATACCAAAAAAAACCGCCACCTGGCCCGCAGGGTGGCCCGGGAGAGCATGGTGCTCCTGAAGAATAACGGTCTCCTGCCCCTCGATATGACAAAGGTGAAGAAGATCGCCGTCACGGGGCCTTATGCCGACAACCTGGATGTGCTGGTGGGCAACTACAACGGCACCCCTTCCTGCCCGGTGACCTTCGTGCAGGGGATACGCAACCTGGTGGAAGACCACGCCGAAGTGCTCTATGCCGAGGGGGTGGAGCCGCTGGAGAAATTCGTCTCGATGCAGCAGATAAAACCCGGCATGCTGAGCCCGGCATCCCAGGGAGAGGAACATGGCCTGAAAGGTGCCTATTATGACAACGAGGAGATGAAGGGTGCGCCGGTGATGGAAAGGGTTGACACTGTGATGAGGTTCTACTGGGCACTTGGCTCGCCCGGCAAGGGAATCCCCGACGATCATTTCGGGGTGCGCTGGAGCGGTTATTTCGTGGCTCCGGTCACCGGAAAGATACAGATAGGGATCACCAGCGACGACCGCAGCCGCGTTTACTTCGACAACAAGCTGGTGGTGGATAACTGGCAGCCCTGCGAGGCGAACAGGCAGCAGACCTTTACGGTCGCTGTGGAGCAGGGGAAAAGATATCCGCTGCGGGTGGACTATGCCGAGATCACCGGCCATGCCGGCATGCGTATGAAGTGGAGACCCCTGCACAAAGAGGGCGAGGATGTGCAGCTCCTCCGCGAGGCGGTGGCCCGCGCCAAAGAGGCCGACGTGGCCATCGTGGTGGCCGGGATATCCCCCCGCCTGGAGGGTGAGGAGATGCCTATACATATACAGGGCTTCAGCGGTGGCGACCGCACCTCCCTCGACCTGCCGCAGCCTTACCAAAAGTTGCTGAAGGCCATCCATGCCACCGGCACGCCCGTGGTGCTGGTGCTCACCGGCGGCAGCGCACTCTCTATCAACTGGGCTAACCGGAACATACCCGCCATCCTCATGGCCTGGTACCCCGGCGAAGAGGGAGGCAACGCCCTGGCGGAGGTCCTCTTCGGAAGATACAACCCCGCCGGGCGACTGCCCGTCACCTTTTATAAGAGTGTGGACGACCTGCCTCCCTTCACCGATTATTATATGAAAGGAAGGACCTACCGTTTCTTTGACGGGACACCGCTCTATCCGTTCGGCTACGGACTGAGCTATACCTCCTTTCAGTACAAGGATATCAGACTGGCACAGGAGGAGGCCGGCCCGCAGGATACCGTCCGGGTGCAGGTGACCGTGCGTAACAGCGGCTCCCGCGACGGGGATGAGGTGGTGCAGCTCTATGTGAGGAACCCTGCCGATAAGGAGGGTCCCCGCAAAGCCCTGAAAGGATTCAAACGGGAACACCTGAAAGCAGGGGAGGAGAAAGTGATCACCATCCCCCTTGCGGTACAGCAGCTGGCTGTGTACCACCCGGATACAAAGATCTTCGCTCCCGACCCCGGCACCTACGAGATCATGGCCGGCGCCTCGGCGGAGGATATCAGGCTGAAAACAATTCTGAAAATTAAATAGGAATGCTTCCCGTCCGGCTGACGCCAGTCGGACGGGGAATGTTTGAAATATCATAAACATAATTTGATGTTAAACTTGTATTGTACGGACAAGGCATGCCTTGTCCCTACCTGGAATTATGAACTACGAACTATGAACTACGAACTATGAACTATTTATCGTAACTTTGCACTTTATTTTACCAAAATCTACCGATATGTTGAAAAAATCTTTCTTTTTATTCCTCGCAGCGGGAAGTATGCTGCTTGTTTCATGTAACACAAACAAAAACACGATGAAAGAACCCAAACTGGATACCGAGATGCAGAAGTTCAGCTACAGCCTCGGGGCCGGAGCCGGCCGGTATTACCGGCGCAATAACCTGGACAGCGTCGATGTGGCCGCCTTCACGGCCGGTTTTACAGATGCTCTGCAGGGACGGGAGCTGAAGATCAGTGAGGCCGATGCCAATATCATCATCCAGAACTATCTCCAGAAAGCTGCCGACAAGCAGAACCTGGAACTGAAAAAAGCCGGTGAGGACTTCCTGGCCAAAAATGCAACCAAAGACAGTGTGGTGACCCTGGAGGACGGTTTGCAGTACAAGATCCTGAAGAAAGGGAACGGACCCGTTCCCAAGGCTACCGACAAGGTGAAGGTGAATTATGAAGGCCGTCTGATCGACGGAACCATCTTTGACAGTTCCTACAAAAGGGGGGAACCTGCTGTTTTCTCTGTGGACAGGCTGATCCCGGGATGGTCGGAGATCCTGCAGATGATGCCGGTGGGCTCGGTCTGGGAGGTATACATCCCCCAGGATCTTGCCTATGGGGAAAAAGGGGCCGGTAAGGCCATCCCTCCCTATGCAGCGCTGGTCTTCAAGGTTGAGTTGCTGGGCATAGAGAAATAATAAAAAAAAAACCGGGCCTCGCCCGGTTTTTTTTTATCAGCCGTTCCAGCTCCCCTGATGGGGCGGATTGGACATATACAGCGTGTATGATCCGCTCCCGTCAGCGTTCCAGGTCACGGAAAGAACCACCATACCGTTCATTTTGGTATCGGCATGACCGCTGCCATCGGCATTGATGACGCCGGTCACTTCAAAGTTCATATTGTTCTGGGTGGTAGTGATGGTAAAGGAGATGTTGTTCTTGTCATCATAGCTCCAGGTGGCATGGAACGTCCCTCCTTCAGGAAGGTTTACCAGAATATCACCGTTCTTCTGGTCACAGGACTCTTCCACGTGGATGTACTGGGCTTTTCCTTCGCCGAAGTCTGCTTCCACATTCCAGATGCACTTGCCGTTCTCTTCATGATAGACCAGCCAGTAGGTAGCCTGATCGTCATTCCATTTGTAGGCGATCGCACCATTTATGCCGGCATCGAACGTGGAAGCGCTGCCGGGAGGCAGGATGTCATGAGCATATCCGCTCAATTTGTTCAATCCGTTAAAAAAACTGACCACATACTGGGCCATGGGATCAGAAGATCCCTTCAATCCCTCAGGTACCTTTACCAGGACAGAATCCTTGCCTACAGAAGGGGCTTTCACTTCCGGTTCTGTGTTGTCTTCCTTGCTGCAGCCGGTAAATATCAACGCCAACACAGTGAGAATCATTAAAATGTTTTTTACTTTCATGGTAGTATTTTTATGGTTTTCAAAACAGATGCGCTGGAGTATTTGCAAAAAATATGCCATCCTGTTTTTTTGGAGGGGGAAGAAATGCTATGATGTCACTTTTACAGGTTCACGCCCAGGTTGAAAAAGATCCAGTTGCTTGAGGGACGCGCGATGGATACCGGCTGGAAGGAACGCCATGTCAGCGCCATCCTGATCTGTTTTATGGGAGAGTACTGGATGCCGGAGGTCACACCGTTGCCCGGCCGGGAGAGATCCCCCGGCTCAGGCCCTACTCCCCGCATGCCGCCGTTCAGGTAATCCAGCCGGCCGAAATACTGGAAATGTTCCGTAAAGTTCCAGGAAAAAGAGGCGGACGCGCCCCACATATCCACTTTTTCTTCAGTGCCGGCGTTAAAATAGTAGTCCACCTCCCCCCCGGCGGTAAGATGATCGCTTTTGTATCCGCTGAAGAAGGAGATGACCGAGCGGGTGAAGGGTCTCCGGTAGATATCGCCGTAGCCCCGGAAGATCCATTTCCCGGCGGGTTGCCAGGTGATCCCCAGAGCATACTTGAACGCCGTATCCAGCTGCAGTCGGTAATAACCTTCACCGTTGAGCAGGGAGAGATCGGCTGAGAGGGTGGGCAGGAACTTATATGTGATGATCATCCCCAGGTCGGCCGAGGGACCGTAACGGTACTGGTCCAGGTAGGGCTTGGCAATGTACCGGTGTCCCCAATACTTCTCGGAGAGCTTGAACATCTTCGTGCTGACAAGACCGAAAGCCCACTGGAAACGGGAGGTGTGATATTCCAGATAAGCATTTTTGAAGTAGGCATACCGCTTAAGACCTGAACCGTAAGCGATATCGTCAGGACTGCCGATGTCCAGCTTGACGGCAGCCGTAAAATTGGGATGGAAGGCATATTTGTATCCCAGGTAGATACGTTTGAGGGCAAAGCCTGCCCGTCCGGGGCCGCTCTTCGTGAACTCATTGTGGAAATCGGCGAAAAGGGTGAGGATCGGCTTGCCGGTGGCTTTGAAGTGTGTGCTGTCCTGCCCCTGGGCGTGGAGCAGAACCCCTCCGGAAAGGGCGGCCCATAAAATGCAGGCGAAGGCAAACCGGAAAAACTGGTTCATGAAAAGTCCGGGTTTAATGCGTTAAATCCAATCTTCTCCCTGTGTATTCCCCCCGGCAGCCAAAGATAGGAAAAAGATGGAAGAGTGGAAGGATGGAATAATGGAATGATGGAATGATGGAATGATGGAATATCGAACACTGAACACCGAATAACGAATTTTGAATGCTGATTTTTGATTGCTGATTGCTGAAAGGCTCCACGCAAAGATCACAGAGAAAATCGCAGAGGACGCAAAGAGATGAATGATCTGAAAATACGTGTAAAGACGCACGGCCGTGCGTCTCTACCATCTAATTCCGTTTGCGAAGCAACCTGATTTCGCGACCATCGGGAGCAAATTTTGCGAGCGCCCAGCCTTCGTTCCTTTAGGTACTATAGCGGGCAAGCCGGCGAGCTAATTTCAGCTGCAAAGCATCAAATAACTCTCAACTTTAGGCACTTTAGCGCACTTTAGGCACTCAAGATCCAGGAACCAACTTTCCCTACAACACTTCGATCTTCTTCACATACACCTTTTCTTCCCCTACGATCCTCAGCAAATACATACCGCGGGGGATCGTGCCGGCGGGGATGAGCACCTCGTGCTCCCGGAGAGGTCCCTGATGGAATACGAGGCGTCCGCTGAGGGTGTAGATGTACAGGGTCCGGGATCTTTC
>WFRO01000367.1 GCA_015486475.1 Bacteroidales bacterium | reverse complement strand
TGGAGTGACGAGTTAAAAGTTAAAAGTGAGCTAAAGTTAAAAGTTGGGGGATACGGGACTGACCGTTTGCTTTATCGCATCATCCTTTGTCCGCCGTAGTTCCGATACATCGGAACGAAGGCGGAGCTCATCGCTCATTTCTCATCTCTGAGTAGCCGAAGGCGTATCGAAGGACGGTTCCTGAGTAGCCGAAGGCGTATCGAAGGATGCGGCCTCTGCGTGAAGACTTCCATTCAGCAATCAGAATTCAGAAATCAAAATTCCTGCCTGCGGCAGGCAGGCATCATTCCTTTTTAAGAGACCGAGGGGGCGCGTAGGGCTAAGGGTACATTGGTTGCATCATAATCCGGTTGACATATCACTGGATCGGGATTATTAGCTGTGCTCATGAGATCGCTGCGCTAAGTAAACCCAGGCTAATGCTCTAGATCGGCTAATTTCTTAGTTTCCTAATGCGTAATCTGGGTTAAATAAGAAATATATAGTATCTTTATTTGCCTGTTTATGGCATCAGGAACAAAAACTCATACCGTAATGCGCAAGGGATCGTTCTTAATTCTGACATTCGCGTTGCTCGCAGGGCCGGTGATGCGTTCTTCGGCACAGTTTGACACGATCAGTATTTTTCACGGAGGCATCCATGACGGTCAGTTGCTCCTGGAGGAGTACATCCGTCCGTGGCTGGATGCTTATGGTTATGCTCTGAATGCCGGATGGTACAATACGGCCACCACGCACGAGATCGGAGGTGTTGATGTCATGATGACGGCCAATATGTCCATGGTGCCGCAGAAAGCCCTGACCTTTGATCTGGCTTCCCTGCCCTTTGATACCCTGCAGGTGGCCGGCTCCCCGGCGATCGCTCCCACCGTGGCCGGGGCTGCTGAGGAAGGACCCCGCCTGGTGTACCACGAGATGTATAACGGGGATACCATCACCGTGGCTGATTTTAACTCCCCGGCAGGCAGCGGCCTGGATATGATGTATATCCCTTTCCTGCAGGTGGGCCTGGGGCTGCCGTCACGGACGGACATCATCGGACGCATCATGATCCCCATCGGTGTGTCCCGCTCCAATGCCCGCATGAGCCTCGCCGGCATAGGGGCCAAGCATGACCTGAAACAATGGATGCCGGGACTGGAAGATATCCCTGTGGGAGTAGCTTTCTTCGGGGGATATACCTGGTTCCAGGTCTACTCGGGTTTCAAGGCCGAGCCCGATGACTATACTTACATGGAAGATCATCTGCCGGCGGATTTTACCGGCCAGGAAGTGCGGTCGATCATCCAGGCTTTTATGTTCGACCTGCTGCTCTCCACCGATCTGAATTATATCAATGCCTTTGCCAGCGTGGGATACGGCCGGAGCTGGTCAAAGACCAGGGTCTACGGCAACATCCCCGTGCCGGTGTTCGATCCGCTGATCTCGACGGAAGGGCCGGTATATACCGACGACCATGTCTATAAAGTCCCGGACACAAAGCATACGTTAAGCAGCAACGTGCGTGTCAATGCAGGATTACGTTTCAATGTCTCCCTGTTCACCATGCATCTGGCTTACACCTGGTCGGGCAGGTCTGTTTATTCGCTCGGCATGGGTATGAGCTTCCGGTAGGATCACCTCCGGGACAGGATGCAGGCGCGGGACAATATCTTTTCCGCTTTTAAAGAATTTTAACGGGGTTCCGTTTTATTTATTCCCATCTTTTTGTTATCTTTAAAATAAAAAGAACCATGGAAGAGAAACTTGTTGTTTTGGCAGAACATTCTTATGAGAGGGCACTTTTGCTCCAGTCGCGGCTCAAAAGCGAGAACATTGATGCAGTGCTCTCCAATGTGAACATGATCCAGCCGGATGCTTCGGCAGGGGTGAAGGTGAAGGTGGCCGAGAAAGACCTGGAGAAAGCCATGAAGATCTATGTGGATTTTGTGGAAGAACTGGGTGAGGAGCCGGAAGAGAAGGAAAAGGAAGACACACATGATAAAGGCATTTCCAAAATCCTGGTACCGGTGGATTTCAGCGATCACTCCCGTCATGCCGCCATGTTCGCCATCCATTATGCCTCAAAAACTGATGCTGAGATACTCCTTCTGCATGCTTACTACGCCCCCGACCTGACGACCGTGCCTTATGACGATGAGACCTTCGGCTTCCAGGGTACACTTACCGAATATCTGGTCGAACTGAGGGAAACGGCCAAAAAGCAAACCCTTGCTTTCATGAAGAAGCTGAAAAAAGAAGCTTCAAAGGAAGGGATCGACAAGGTGAAAATGGATTATTTTATTGTAAAAGGATCGCTGGACGATGCGGTCTTTTATGCGGATGAGTCCTACCACCCCGACCTGATCGTTCTGGGGGCACGGGGCAAGGACAAGCGCCGCGACGATCCCCTCGGATCGATGACCATCCGTATCCTGGAAAAAGCTTCCATCCCTGTGCTGGTGATACCCGAGGATGCTGAGGTAAAAGAATTCTTCAGCCTGAAAGAGGTGGCCTATGCCACCAATTTTGACGAAGCCGATTTCCACGCAATAAAGAAACTGATGACCCTTGTGAAACCTTTTGGGAAAAAGATCCTTTGCATCCATTTCTGCAAGGATGAGGATGACCCGGAAAAAAAGGTCAAAATGGAAGGGTTACTGAAATATTTCCGCGATTCCTATTCCGATATGGAGGTGGAATGTCAGGTCATACGCCAGGAAGATGTGGTGGAGGGGTTCAATGACCTTATTCTCAAGCATCCGGTAAGCGCTGTGGCGCTGACGACCCATCGCCGCAACCTTATCGAAAAACTCTTTTACCCCAGTGTGGCACGCAAGATGTATTTCCACACCCGGGTGCCCCTGCTGGTGTTCCATTCCTGATGGCGGTGTATGAAGGCGGGACGGTCGCGATATGGTAAATGATTCCCGCCCGGCCGAGGCTGTTCGGACGGGGAATGCGTGAATGATTGAATGCGTGAATGATTGAAAAATCAGAATTCAACAATCAGAAATCAGCATTCGGCATTCATCGATCGCCTTTCTCTGCGGCGCTTTGCGTAACAACTCTTTCAGGTTATCTTCAGGTTGTTCCGCAAAGGTACGCCAAGGAGCCGCAAAGGTTCGCGAAGGTGGGGCTCATCTCTCATCTCTGACTCTTTCCACTTTTTTCACTTTTCAGACTTTTCGACTTTTTGACTCTTCGACCTTCGACAATCATCCTTCATCCTTCCCCCTGTCACTCCCTAAGCTTCAGATCATAGAATCCGCCTGTGACCACATAGCAGGTGCCACCGCATTGCCCGACCGCTTTTTTCACCTCCAGTTTGTCGCCTTCGACGACGATGATCGTATCCCGGCCTCTCAGGTAGGTGGCCGTGAGGGAATAAGTCTTTTCTGTCGGGAGTCCTATGCGGGGGGTGGGGATGGAGAAGGTGTCGCTGAAGACGATCTTCCCCGATTCTACCGGTCCTTCATATACCGTGACAGGTACGGCCGTGTTGGAGGCATTGATGGTGATCTCGGGATGCACAAACCCGCTGTCGGGCGGGGTAGCAAAGCAGAGACTGCAGTCCACTTCCTGGTAGATATTGTCCTTGTCGCATCCGGGGAGAAGGAGCCACGGGAGAGCTGCAAGGGTAAGTAATATAAGGATCTGTTTCATGGTTTGTACTATTGATGATACCAGGGAATCGTTTTTTCTGAACCTGTGATCTTCTGCCGGTTGATGATCCAGGAGATGCGTAATGAGAAATGACTGCGGGAGAGATCATAGGTGTGCAGATCGAGCCAGGTGTAACCGGCATGGATACCCACAGACCGGATGTTCAGGAAGAGGCCGGCCGAGGGGGAGGGGGACACCACCGTGGGAGGTTTTTTCAGGCTTCCGGAATATTGGGGTCCGAAGGACCAGACCACGTTCAGCCGGACATCCGCCCCGTAGGTGAGCGTTTTCTTTTTCGCTTTGTTGTTGAACGCGAATTCCCTGCCCAGGCCTGCATAAACGATCCCTCTGTATTCGCGTAACTGCCAGAAGGTGTGGTCCGATTCCTGACGAAGGATACGGGCCGGAAAGGCACGGTAGAGGAATCCGGTTTGCAGGGAGAGCTGAGAGACCCCTTCGGTCATTGAGAAAAAGATCCCCGGCATGAAGTCCTGATCGTTAACGAGCAGCTCGCCTCCCAGATGCATTTTGTCGAGGAAGAGTGTTTTTTTCAGGCGGAAGTCGTTGTCTATGAGCAGCTCTTTGGTGGCAGGGTCTTTGTTCTCCACGGCCATGGCGAGGGCATTGGGGCGGGACTGTTCGTGGAAGAATCCTGCCGTATCGGCTGCCAGCAGCAGACGGGCTGTCTCCGTATCTTTCTCCTGCACGGCCAGCAGCAGGGCCGAATAGCCTGAACGTGTGACCGCATGCAGATCGGCACCCCGCTGCAACAGAAAAGGGATCATCTCCCGGTTGCCCTGCTGGACGGCAATGAGCAGGGGCGTAAACCCCTTTTTATCCTCTTTGTTCACATCGGCGCCATGGCCGGCCAGGAAACGGGCCACGTGGTTGTGGCCGGTGTAGACCGCAGCCATCAAGGGGGTGGTGCCCTGCCTGTCGGGGTTGTCGGGAGCGGCTCCTTGCTCCAGAAGGAGCGTGACAATGGCCGGGCGGTCGTAGGCAGCCGCCAGCAGCAGAGGTGTACGTCCCTGATGGTCCTTCGCTTCGATGTCTGCCCCGCTGCGCAGGAGCAGGGCCACGATCTCTGCATGACCGTTCAGCACCGCCTTCATCAACGGCGTGAGGCCCTGCTTGTCCTTTTTGTCAATTTCGGCATCGTGAAGCACCAGCATACGGACCGTGGAAAAATGACCTTCCTCGGCTGCCAGCATCAGCGGCGTGTTGCCGTTCATGGTGGTGGTGTTGACATAGGCGCCCTGGCGGAGAAAACGACTGACATCCTTGTCCACCCCCAGATAGGAAGCTACCAGAAGGTTGTAGTTGATGTCACCGGGATTGTACCAGGTGGTGTCCACAGGCTGCAGTGCTTTCTTCTTCTGCCCCAGGGCCGTGAAGGGGAGGAGGAGAGAGAGGAGAAGGAGGAATGGGATCGTTCTTTGCAATGCGTGAATGATTGAATGCTTGAATGCTTGAATGCTTGATATAATCACCAACTACGAACTACGAACCACTAACTACTAACTACCAACTACCAACTACCAACTATGAACCACCAACCACGAACCACCAACTTTTAACTCTAGGCACTTTAGCGCACTTTAGGCACTCCAAACTTCTACAAAGGAATATTCCCATGTTTCTTCGGGGGGTTGACCTTTTTCTTGGTGATGGCCATTTCGAGTGCCTGGATCAGCTTTTTCCGTGTCTCTCGCGGGTAGATGATCTCATCGATATACCCCAGTTCGGCAGCTTTGTACGGGTTGGCGAATTTTTCCTTGTAGTCTTCGATGATCTTTTGTCTTTCTTCGTCCGTTTTGATGTTCTTGAAGAGGATGTTCACGGCCCCTTCCGGACCCATCACGGCGATCTCGGCCGTAGGATAGGCATAATTAACATCAGCACCTATGTGTTTGGATGCCATCACGCAGTATGCTCCTCCATAGGATTTCCGGGTGATGACCGTGATCTTGGGCACAGTGGCTTCGGCAAAAGCATAGAGCAGCTTGGCTCCGTGCTTGATAATGCCTCCGTACTCCTGTGTCGTTCCGGGCAGGAATCCCGGCACATCCTCGAAGGTGACGATGGGTATATTGAAAGCATCGCAAAAACGTACAAAGCGGGCTCCTTTAACCGAGGCATCGATATCAAGCACTCCGGCCAGGTGGGCGGGCTGGTTGGCCACGATCCCCACGGGGTGACCGTTAAGACGGAGGAAACCGGTAATGATGTTCTGGCCATATTGCGGCATCACCTCGAAAAAATAGTTGTCGTCGGCCACCGAGATGATGATTTCCTTCATATCATACGGCTTGTTGGGATCCGTAGGCACGAGGTCGTGTAGCGAAGGATCCTCGCGGTTGATGTCGTCGGTGGTGGTTTTCACCGGGGGATCTTCCATGTTGTTGGAAGGGAGGAAGCTGATCAGCTCCCGGATCATCATCAGCACCTGTTCGTCGCTGTCGCCGATGAAATGGGCCACACCGCTTTTGGTATTGTGGGTGCCGGCGCCGCCCAGGTCTTCCTTGGACACCTCTTCGTGGGTGACGGTTTTGATCACGTCGGGACCGGTGACAAACATATAGCTCGACTGGTCCACCATAAAGATAAAATCGGTGAGGGCCGGGGAATAGACGGCGCCGCCGGCGCAGGGCCCCATGATGGCCGAGATCTGGGGGATGACCCCCGAGGCCATGACATTGCGGTAAAACAGGTCGGCATATCCGCCGAGGCTCTCCACCCCCTCCTGGATGCGGGCGCCCCCCGAATCGTTCAGGCCAATGATGGGAGCACCCATCCGCATGGCCAGGTTCATCACCTTGATGATCTTGTTGGCATTGGTGCGGGAGAGGGATCCTCCGAAAACAGTGAAATCGTAGGCAAAGACGTATACCAGCCTGCCGTCGATCTTTCCATAACCCGAGACGATACCGTCGCCCGGGATCTTCTGCTTCTCCATACCGAAATCGGTACAGTGATGCACCACCAGCTTGTCTATCTCGACAAAGGTGCCGGGGTCAAGCAGGATATCGATGCGTTCACGGGCTGTTTTCCGTCCGGTCTTATGCAGCTTCTCGATCCGCTCTTCTCCGCCTCCCAGCTCGGCCTGTCTGTTCTTTTCTTCCAGGATCCTGAATTTATCTTCAAGTGTTGACATAGTGGTAACCTTTGTGATGAATGGATGATGAATGATCCCCAACCTGAGAGCAGGTGTTTACTCCAGGGTTATCAGTACCTGGTTCCCTTCGATGTTATCTCCTTCTTTTACATTGATCTTCTCAATACGGCCGTCTTTGGGAGCTTTGTATTCGCTCTCCATTTTCATGGCTGAGATGATGATGACCGTTTCCCCTTCTTTGACTTCCTGGCCCGGCTTGACGGGAATACCTACAACCTTGCCCGGCATGGGGGAGGAGATATGATTGATGTTGCTGGCC
>WFRO01000366.1 GCA_015486475.1 Bacteroidales bacterium | reverse complement strand
GCATCCCTGTATTTTTCCAGATCGGCCCTTTCAGAGAAAGCAGCGACCATGGTGTAGGCATCTGCATATTTTACGGCATCCCCGAGGGATCTTACCGGGATCACGAACAGCGTTCTCCCCAGGGGCGACTGCACCGTAGCTGAAAAATCACGGGTCACGATGATCGTCCAGTCATGACTGCCCGGATGATAAACCTTGTTTCCGCCCAGTTCGTGCATCATTCGCAGATGGGATCTCTCGCTCTGCACCTCCATGCTCTCGCCGCCCCGGGGATAGATCTTTGCCAGGGAGGTCAGTTCTCCAGCCAGTTCTTCACAAAAATGATCCGTCTCTCCTTCCACGAACACTACCTGGGGCGAGTGGCAGGCCTGCTGGTCGTGCAGGGTGGTATCACGGGCCAGCTCTGCCGCAGCTTTTTTCAGTTTTTCCTGATATTTCAGTGTCGTCGCACCTATAAAGACCATGCTGCGTTTGGGTCCGTAATCCAGGATCTCCAGCCCCGGCCTGGCATATTTCCAGGCATGGTGCACCGCCTCCGCCCCGCCCCACACGCACACCGACTCAACCTGCCGGTACATATACTTCTCGATCTCCGCCTCCCGCTCCCAATGGACGACTGAAACAGAACGTGTCACGGGATGGTTCGGGTCGATCTCCAGGAAACTTTTCACCAGATAATACGGAGACACCGGGTTGGCAGCGGAAGTCTTCAGGATGTTCAGATTTTTGGTAAGAAGGCCCCGGATCAGCGAGATAAGCTCCACGCCCGGCACATTGCCGGCCAGGATATGCAGTACACTGCCCCGGGGGAGGGCCCTGACCTCACATCCCCCCTGCACGACCCATTTGTCCAGGATGGCACGGTCGCGAAATTCCGAGTCCAGTACTTTATCCACGAAAACATCCCTGTTCAGGACCAGCGGGATATTCCCGAGATCATCTTTCAGCTCATTTTCGCTGAATTGGGTGATCCGCAGCATGATCTCCAGGGCTTCCCGGCGCAGAGGATACTCCGGATCGGCCCATAACCTGCCTGCCTCGCTCAGAAAATCGATGATCTCCTGCAGCGGCAACGCATTGATCTCTTCTTTTGCCCTGAAAACATCTCCGGCCTGAGCAGCGGTTATGGCAGGGGTACGTATCGTCACACTCCCGGCAAGACCGTCATACCGTGTGACATTTTCTTTTCCATAGACCTCCCGTCCTGCGATGATGGCGGGTATATCAAGTATCTCTTTCATGATCTTCCTGACAGGTAGTCCTGCAATTCAGCCACATGACGGCCGCAACCTTTTTCCTCAGCTCCTTCAGCCCGTCGTATTGCTGTGGAAAGGGTAGCTCCCGGCCGGCCACAGGAACATTCGTCAAAAGGTCCTGTTTCCATGGTTACGATATCGTCCGCAATAATAAATCCCGGATAGGAGTGGGCCAGCGGATCCAGGAACACCGGCAGGCCCTCCTCACCGAAAGGCACCTCCTCCTCCGGGTTGGCCGGATTACGGATGCTGACATAAAAATAGGGAGGCACATGCTTCCTGTGATGCTCACACTCCATCATGGCGCCGTTCAGCTCCGACATGGAGTAAACATCCCGGATATTCTCCTCCTTTACCCCGAAAGCCTGCATGAGGATCCGGTTGTATGTCTCCCGGTCGAGGACCTCTCCCCGGGGAGTCTTAAAGCCGCCGCCGGATGTGACACCTGTTTCCTCCGTAAAAGAAGTTATCCGTTGCCCTGTCTTCAACACATACTCTGCCAGGGCCAGGATCAGCATGGGAGCCCCGCCGATGTCCACCGGCCGCTCGGTCACGCTGTTCAGTCTTTCCACCACCTTCTCCGGCCGGAAACCGCCATCCAGTTTCAGGAAAAAATCATAGTTGTCCACCATGGCACAGGCAGTTTTCGAATAGTTGGCGATGGCCAGATCGCCCAGCTCCTCCGGTGAGGGCGCCATCATGCCGTAATAACCGGACCGGGAGACCCTGAACTTACGGATGGTGTTCCAGAGAGATCGGCTCTGCCTGTCGAGGGTGATCCGGTCGCGCGGCACACGGCTCCTGTTGCCGGAGGTACCACTGCTCAAATGTGTTTTCACAATATCCTCCGGCGGTACGCTCAGCAGGTCAAAACCGCCCTTGAAAGCCCTCGTGGAGATCACGGGGATCCGGTTAAGATCATCGTATCCATTGATATCGGAGGGTTTGAAGTTTTTGGCTTCACACAACCTCCTCCAGACAGGATTGTTCTTGTAATGATGCTCAACGGCCTCGATGACAGCGCCGGTCAGGAGGTCTTTTCTCTCACTCTCCGGCAGACTCCAGGGGTCATCAAAAGCAAGGAAACGGTCGATGATCGGGGTGGGTGTGGTCATGATAAAAGACAGGTTAAAATGAATGAAGACGAAAGATAAGACTTCCCTTAATGTAAGAACAAAGAAGAACACAAAATCATCCGAAAATAGCACTTATCGAATATCGAATACTGAACACCGCCTGCCTGCGCAGGCAGGAATATCGAATGATGAATAATGATTTCTGATTTTTGATTGATGAATTATTTGAAATCAACTTGGAACGATTCAAACCTCAAACGCAGCCGTCAGGCTGCATCAAACTTCAAACCTCAAACCACAAACGCCGCATACCAGCCCCCAACCTGAAACATGGAACCTGAAACCTGGAACAATTCGTGTCTCATCCGGGATCATGCATACCCGTGATCATACTGTGGGTCGCGGACCAGGAGGAAGAGGATGCCGGCGAGGGAGAACAGGAAAGCCGGGAGCAGCCAGACCTGTTGCACGATCCATGCGCTGAGCAACGAAAACGCTCCGGTGACATAACCGGTCCCCTGCGCGATCAATCCACCACTACCACCGGTTGCCTCTGAACTGCCCGTCGTGGCATAAAACACCAGCAGCAGGGCGCCGGCGAAGATGCTGCCCATGAATATTTTGAACCACAGGGGTATCTGCACCGGTGATACACTTTCCGGCTGAGGCAAAGGCATGATCTGCTCCATCACCGTAGCCGTAAAGTCGTCCGGCGTCCTTTCCATACCTGCTTCTCTGATAAGTTGATCCAGTTCTTCCATGACAACATCCTTAAAGTGATACATTCGAAAGCTCTCCGCGGAATTTTGTTTCCAGCAGCTTTTTCATTTTTTTCCTGGCGCGGTGGAGTCTCATCTTCACCACATCCTCATGCAGCCCTGTTACCTCTCCTATCTCGCGCAGCGATCGTTCTTCATGATAGAACAGGGTGATGATCGCCCGGTCCACAGGCTTGAGCTGTGCGATCCCCCACAGCACAGCCTGCTTCCTGAAATCCCGCTCTTCCGATTCAATATAGTCAGGCTCGTCCGTTGCAAGTTTCTCCATAACAGCCACCTCGCCGGAAAGGGTCCTTTTCCTGGTACGCAGACGGGAAATCGCCCCGTTGTATACGATCCTGAACAGCCAGGTGGAAAATCCCGACTCCCGGCGGAAAGTCCCCAGATTGCTGAAAGCTTTTATAAAAGCCTCCTGCACCACCTCCTCAGCCTCCGTCCGCTCCCCGAGCATACGCACAGCAATGGTGTAAGCCATATCCTTGTAGCGTTCGACCAACAGTGCAAAATCTTCCCGGTTGCCTGCCAGAACGCTCTCTATTATTTCAGGATCCTTCACCCGGCAATATATTTTAGAGTAAGACGCATACCCGCTCCCCGGGTAACGTTAAAGATAAAGATTTTTGCCAGAACTTTGGCCGAAAGCATATTTTGCCGGCGGGAACAAAAAAATCCGGATGATCCTGTTACCTGCAGGGCAGGGTCTGCGTCAAAGGGGCAGACAAAACGAAGTTTAACCAAAAAATCACAGTATCATGGCAGAAGACATTATCATACCGATCGTTGTTTTTGCAACCATTTTCGGGATCTTTTATGTATGGATCATCACACGGAACAAAGAACGCATGGCGCTCATCGAAAAGGGCGCTGATGCAGATATCTTTTTCAAGAAGAAACAACCTTCCCGCGACCGCAGGAGCACCGTCCTGGGGCTGGGGATCTTCCTGCTGGGCATCGCCCTGGGTATCTTTACAGGAGCCATGACAGCTCTCTACTCCATGCTCCCGGACGGGGTGGCATACTCCTCCATGATCATCCTCTTCGGCGGACTGAGCCTGGTCATTTTTTATTTTATCGATAAAAAGATGCCGGGAGGGAAGAAAGAATAACGAATATCGAACACTGAACGCCGAATGAAGAATGAAAAATGAAGAATTCTGATCTTTGAATTTTGATTTCTGAATTTGAACTCAACTTAGAACATGGAACCTGAAACCTGGAACAGACGCAATATTGCGTCTCCAAACGCGCCGCAGGCGCATCAAACGTCCGCGCAGCGGACCTCAAACCACAAACGCCGCATTGGTCCAGCCCCCAACCTGAAACATGGAATGCCGAAATGATCAAAATCTACGATTTTGTAATCATTTCGAGCATCCTCGAAAAACAACGAAAATGCCAGGAGTGGCATTTTCTGTTTTTCGGGACATGGAACAAAAGACGTACGTCTCCAAACGCAGCCGCCAGGCTGCATCAAACATCCGCGTAGCGGATATCAAACCACAAACCTTCAAACCACAAACTCTCCCGGCACCAGCGTCTCCTCCATCGAGCCGGAGGGGATGCTGTAGATCTCAAAGATAAAGATACGCAGGAAGACGGCCAGGAGGATAACCAGGAAGAAGAGCGCTGATATGGAAAAGATCTTTTTGATTTTACTTTTGAATTTTCAATTAAAAAAGAATCCTAATTTTGGTTAATAT
>WFRO01000365.1 GCA_015486475.1 Bacteroidales bacterium | reverse complement strand
CTTCCAGGTGGTGTAGGTGCCGACATACATAAGATATTCCTGTGCGACGGCAGTGGAGGCCGCCAGAAGGGATGCTGTTGCAAAGAATGCCATGGTGATGCGCTTAAAGAATTTGTTCATGATGATATGAAAACATTAGGGTTTATCATTCAGGGTCACTGTGAAGGATCATTTCCGCCACCTTCAGGTCGAAAGTGGCGGTGATCTTGATATTGCGTTTTTCCCCTTCGACCAGATGGATCTTCTCTCCCAGGCGTTCCACCACGGTGGCTTCGTCAGTGAAGGCCGGATCGTAGGGTTGCCGGAAAGCCTCTTTCAGCAGGCGGGTAGGGAAGATCTGGGGCGTCTGTATGCTGCGGTAGCGGCTGCGGTCGACAGGACGGTTGCCGTCGTCCGTCACTTCGCGGAGGGAGTCATGGACGGCTGTCGCCGGCACGGCGTTGCCTTTCTCGCGGGCAGCCGTGAAGGTCCGCTCCAGCAGCTCGCGGCTGACGAGAGGACGGCTGGCGTCATGAACCGCCGTGAGGCCGCCGTCTTCAGCCAGGGCCAGCCCGTTGGCTACCGAGTGAAACCGCGTTTCCCCGCCCGTGGTGATCTGATAGTCGATGGGGGGCTGCAGGGCGCGGGATACTTTCTGCCAGTGGCCGGTCCAGTCGGGATGCAGCACGAGAATGATCTGCAGCGACGGGTCGTAACGGTGGAAGGCCAGGAGGGTGTGCCACAGCACAGGGACCTCCCCCAGGGGGAGGAACTGTTTGGGCAGCGGCCCGCCCAGACGGCGGCCCTCGCCGCCGGCCACGATGATCACGGTATCCCTGCTCATAGCCGGCCTACTGGTATTTGAATCGTTTGATGTTTTTCTTGGGCGTGCGCTGGAAATCCTCTTTCATGATCTCCACCTTGTGGATCTGCATGAAGGAGGCCAGCTCTTTGTTGACCTCCCGCCGCACATCGTCCATCACCTGCGGCAGCTCCTCTTCGGAGATCTTCCGGGCTTTGACCACGTCGGCGTCGGGCAGGATCAGGGCCACGATGCGGGTGTCGCGGTTCACCGCCAGCGAGTCGGCCACCAGCGGGTGGTTGTTGATCACCGCCTCGATCTCCTCAGGATAGATGTTCTGCCCCGAGGGTCCCAGGATCATGTTCTTGCTGCGGCCGCGGATGAAGATGTTCTGCTCCTTGTCCATGGTCCCCAGGTCACCGGTGTGGAGCCAGCCGTCGGCCTCGAGCACCTGACGCGTGGCTTCCTCGTTCTTGTAATACCCCTCCATGACATTGTCGCCGCGTACCAGGATCTCCCCGGCTTCATGCTCCGGATCGGAGGAGTCGATGCGTACCTCCAGCGTGTCCACCGGCCGGCCGCAGGAAAAAAGTTTACGGTCGTTCCAGGGAGCATAGCTGATCAGCGGACCGCATTCGGTCATACCATAGCCCACCGTGAAAGGAAAGCGGATCTTGTTGAAGAAGATCTCCGCCTCGGGATTGAACGCTGCCCCGCCGATGACGATCTCGTGGAAGTTGCCTCCGAAAGTCTCCACCAGCTTTTTCCGGATGGTGTTGTGGAGGATGCCTTTGATACCCGGGATCTTCAGCATCGTTTTCATCGAGGGCTTCTCCAGGGTGGGCAGCAGTTTTTTCTTGTAGATCTTCTCGATGACCAGCGGCACGGAAAGGATAAGGCGGGGCCGTATCTCGGCAAAAGCCTTGGTGATGATCTGTGGTGAAGGCGTTTTGGTCAGGAAAGTGATGTGACATCCCAGCGTGAAAGGAAAGAGGAACTCAAAGGCGCAGCCGTAGGCATGGGCCAGGGGCAGGAAGGAGACGATGCGGTCGCCGGCCTCCAGAGGCATGTGATGGTGGGCAAAACGCACATTGGCGGCCAGCGAGTTGTGGGAGAGCATCACCCCCTTGGAGTTGCCGGTCGTGCCGGAGGTGTAGCTGATCACGGCCAGCTTGTCATTGGTGATCTCCGGCAGGGCAAAGTCCTCCCGCCGAAACCCTTCCGGATATTTTTTCTGAAAAAGATCATCCCAGCCCTTGACGATCTCCCCGGCCGTTTGGTCCCGGGCCTCCAGGAGGGAAAAATCTTCCACCCCGATCACTGCCCGGATGGCCGGGAAAGTCGCGGGATCGAGCGGCTGGTAAAGCGACTTTTCGGAAAACAGCAGAACAGAATCTGAATGGGCGATGAGGTTCTGCACGTCCGCAGGACGGAAATCGGGCAGCAGGGGTACGATGACAGCACCGTAGGTGACGGTGGCCAGGTAGATCGCACCCCAGTGAACAGAATTCTTGCCCAGCAGGGCGATCTTGTCCCCTTCGCGGATGCCGGTCTCCCGGTAAAGAAGATGGATACGGGCGATCAGGGTGGCGATCTCACGGTAGGTGAAATCGTCTCCCTGGTAATTGGAAAGGGCCTTGATGTCCCATCCTTTTTCAATGCCGTTGCGGATAAAACCCGTGAGTGTTTCTTTGATCATCTTTTTTGTGTTTTAAGCAGGGCCGGTCTATCCGTACAGAGTACGTATATTGCTCCATAACAGAATATAAAAGCCGGCGGTTAACAGGTGAAAAATAGTAAAAAAATAGTTGTAAAGCGACCGTTTCCTGCGGATCTTCCTGCGGGCCAGCATGACCGCCGAGGGCAGCACAAGGGTGACGAGCAGGAGGAGGGAAAGGCCGTTGGTGAAAAAATCCTCCAGGGAATGCGGGTAAAAAGCCAGAAAATAGAGAAAGGCAAAGAGGACGAGCAGATAAAGCAGGTAGCTTATTTTCAGTAAAAGGTAAGAGGTCTTGTGACGGCGGTGCGGCAGATAAGGACGCAGCAGCACACCGGCCAGAAAAAAAATAAGGGTCTCTCCCGCGATCATCAGGACCCTCAGGAAGATATGTGTACCGGTAGTCATAAGCCGGAAGAATTGATCACACCAAGATACGAAAAATTAGGATTGGCGGTACCGCGGTGTGGGGATAGGTCAATTTCAGAACGGCGCTTTGGCCGGCTGTCTGCCGGAGGCATGAAGCGATGAAGCGATGAAGTGATGCCTGCCTGACGGTAGGCAGGAAGCGATAATGCGAATGACTTGTCCCTTAATAATTCCAAGCGCAGCGAGGAAT
>WFRO01000364.1 GCA_015486475.1 Bacteroidales bacterium | reverse complement strand
TGATGAAACGATCCAAAATATATCTGTTTTTACTGATGATCTCTTCGCTTGCAGTGATCTACTCCTGCGAGAAAGAAGAGCGGGGCCCGGTGGTCAGGCCTTCCGGGGCACCCGTGATCACCAGCCCCGCTGCTGGCAGCAGCTACACCCTCACCGACTCGACAGAGAACGAGGTGATGGCTACCTTCACCTGGGAACCGGCCGATTTCGGTTTTCAGGCAGCCGTTACCTACACCCTGGAGATCGACCTTGCCGGGGATAATTTTGCCAATGCAGCCATCCTGGGCGTTACCAACGACCTCACCCTCGACGTTTTAGAAGGGAAGGTCAACAATGCACTGCTCACCCTGAACGCTTTCCCCGGAGAGGTGGCACAGGCTGAAGTGCGTGTGACGGCTGCTGTCAGTAAGGAGGTGGACACCCTCTTCTCCGATCCGCTCTCCCTGAGTATCACGCCTTTCGAAAAAGTGATCGAATATCCGAAACTCTATGTCCCCGGCAGCTACCAGGCTGCCTGGAACGCCACCTGGAACGACTGGGATCCCTCCAATGAGAGCACGGTGATCTATTCGGTCAAGGACAATGGCGTGTATGAAGGTTATCTGTGGTTCAGCAACGACACCACAGAGCTGAAGTTCACCAAGGTGCCGGCCTGGGAACAGGACAACACCATCGGGGATCCCGATCCCACAGGGCTCTCCGGCACCCTGCAGATAGGTAACTGGGGTGGCAACAATATCAAGATTCCCGGCGGACCCGGATACTTCCTCATGGTGGCCGACCTCAACGACGCCAAATACACTTACACAAAAACAGACTGGGGCGTTATTGGAGATGCTACTGCCGGCGGCTGGGATTCGGATCAGAACATGACCTACGACAAGGAGAACAATGTCTGGACGATCACCCTTGATCTCACCGCAGGTGCCTTCAAGTTCCGCGCCAACGATGACTGGACCCTGAACTATGGCGATACCGGCGGCGACCGCAGGCTCGAACGCGACGGAGACAATATCCCCGTGGCCGAAGCAGGTAACTATACGATCATACTGGACCTCAGCGGACCGATATACACATACAAGATCACCAAAAATTAGGTTGGGTTTGGGGGAAAAGCGGCCGGCCGCCAGGGTTGGCCGCTTTTTCTTTTCCGGTATTTTACTTAAATTCCATGGTTTGATCATGTAAGCCATCCTATGCGTATTCTTATCACAGCCCTGTTCACGATCACCGGCCTGATCGCCTGTAAAAAGGAATCATTGCCACCGGCGCCTGTTTTCTACGCACCGGAACAATTCGTGATGGGCGGCGATCTCTCCTATGCCAACCAGATCCTGGACCACGGCGGCATTTTCAGAGACTCGGGAGAGGTGAAAGATCCTTATCTGATCTTCAGACAACGCGGGACCAATGTGGCACGTTTCCGCCTCTTCCACGATCCGGTATGGACCAAAGAGCTGTATGATGACGAGGATGCGCAGATGTACAATGACTTTGAAGACGTAAAAAAAAGCATTGCACGTGCCAAAGCCCTCGGCATGCAGGTTTGTCTGGACTTTCATTATTCGGATACCTGGGCCGACCCGGGACACCAGATCATCCCGGAAGCCTGGCAGGGCCTTTCGCCGGCGATCCTGGCAGACAGCTTGTACAATTACACGTACAATACCCTTAAGCAACTCGACAAAGCAGGGCTGATGCCCGAATATGTGCAGCCCGGCAATGAGATCAATCCGGGCATGTTGCTTCCCATCGGTAACAGATGGAGCCGGCCACAAGATTTTTTCAGTTTGCTCCGCACGGCTATCCGGGCCATCCGTAAAGCCGGTGATGAAAGCCGGACCGGTCCGAAGATCATCCTCCACATCGCCCAACCGGAAAATGTGGAGGCCTGGTTTTCATTCCCGGAAGAAGCAGGGGAGATCGATTATGATATCATTGGATTCTCTTACTATTACAACTGGTCTCAGGTCCCCCTGGGGAACATCAGTGACTATATCAGGAATTTCAGGATCCGTTTCGGGAAAGAGGTAATGATCATGGAGACAGCCTATCCCTGGACCCTGATGAATGCTGATAAACTGCCCAATATCATCGCTCCGGACAAACTGGATCCGGATTTCCCGGCCAACAGGCAGGGACAACTAAAATATATGCAAGCCCTTACGCAGGAGATCTTTGACGGAGGCGGCAAAGGGATCTTTTACTGGGAACCCGACTGGATCACCTCCCACATGAGAACCCGGGGAGGAGAAGGGTCCGCCTGGGATTGTAACGCTTTCTTTGATTTTTCCGGCAATTCCCTGCCTGTTTTTGATTTTATGACCAAACAATACGGATCACCATGAAATTTCTCTCTTTCATATTCCTTTTTCTGATCATCACGTTTCCTTCCGTACCTGCACAGGCCCCCCCCGACAGGATCGAGCCTCCTTTCTGGTGGAGCGGGATGAAAGACCCGCATCTGCAGATCCTGGTGCACGGGAAAAATATAGCACTGACCCGGGTAGAGATCAGCCCCCGCGAAGGTATTTCGCTGGATTCTGTCAGTAAGACCGACAATCCGGATTATCTGTTCCTGAATATCACTTTTACCGGCACACCTGCTCCCGGCAGTTTCAACATTGCGTTTTACAAAAAGCAGAAAAAGATCTTCGTTTACGAATATGAGCTGAAACAAAGGGAAAAGGGATCGGCCCGGCGCGAAGGGTTCGGACCCTCAGATGTGATCTGTCTGCTTATGCCCGACCGTTTTGCCAATGGAGATCCTGCCAACGATAAAGTACCGGGCATGTGTGAGGAACCTGACAGGGAAGATCCCTATGGGCGTCATGGCGGAGACATCCACGGGATCCTCGATCATCTGGACTATCTTGAAAAAATGGGATTCACGGCCCTCTGGACCACGCCGGTGCTGGAAAATGACCAGCCGGAACAGTCGTACCACGGCTATGCCATCACCGACTTTTACAAAGTGG
>WFRO01000363.1 GCA_015486475.1 Bacteroidales bacterium | reverse complement strand
ATCCGGATGGTATCCCTGTACTCAGGTGATCTTTTGTCGGGTTCTGACCCGTCAAGTGTGTAATGGATGACCCCGGTATGTCCCACTCTGCTGAGCACCACAGCCCTTTTTCCGTTGTTGATCGCGTTTTGGGGGATTATGAGCGGTTTGGGCCGCAGTCTTTCAAAATAACGGGCCCGGGAAAGCTTCACCTCTTTGCCGCTCTTCATCGTATAGAATGCCAGGCGCACTTCCGTGTTTTTATCCAGCAGCAGGGGTTTCTCATAACGGGGGGATTCCTTGTCCGGGTCGCTGCCGTCGAGGGTATAGTGCAATTCTCCTTTCACTCCCTCTTTCACGATCATACGCACCATAAGTGTATCCACGAACCTGCCATCGCCGCGGAACAGGAACATCACAGGGGTTCTGTATTTCGGGGCCATGACCATGGAGGTCTCGTACCAGGTGCCGCAGGAGCATCCTCCGCCCCCTTCGGGGGAGAGAACCATGCCCAGGGCCGGGATGGTGCTGATCCAGCAGTCGGGACGCAGCCGCTCCCATTTGGAAAATTTCCGGGTGTCGAAGTTGAACTGTGTCACGCTGCCGCCGCGGTAGAAGACACTTTGTTCGGAAAGGGCATAGGAAGCACAGCCGTGACCGGCCTTGGGCACATCGTATCCGATGCGTTCGCCGGTATCCATCCGGAAAAGGCCGGGCTTGAGCATCAGGCGGTTGCCGGCGATGGCCGGTCGTGAAAGATGACCGCCGTGGTTGTCCGAAGGCCAGCGCATGCCGTTCTTCCATTTCAGCGATCCGTCACGGATATCGTAATTGTAGAGATAATAAGTGCCTTTCCAGGAGGCTACCGTCACCAGACGGCCGTTGCCGGCAGCCATATAGTATGCTGCCACCCCCGGTTTGTTGTCGATAGGCTCTCTCCACAGCACTTTGCCATCCTTCAGGTCGAGGCTGACGAGATACAGCTTTTTGAAGATCCCTTCCCCGCCTCTTTTCCTGTTGGTAAGCTGCACGCTGCCCGACTCGACAAAGAAAGCTTTTCCCTGGTACAGGGTGATGGTGGAGTTGATGATCATGTTGGGTGCATGGCTGTACGTCCACAACACCTTTCCACCGCCCTGAGGCATGGCAAAGAGGGTATAGCTCATCACCTTGTCGGTCTCGGGTCCGTGGGTATCGTCATACCATCCCCAGCCGCCGTAAAAAGAGACGAAGGCGCTGTGGCGCGGGATAGTGCTGCCCACCAGCACCGAGGGCGAATGATCTGCATAGTTATCTACGTAGGCAGCTACGTAGCCCCAGTCATACTTTCCTGCTGTCTTCTCCGGCACTTTCACCTCTTTCACCACCTGTCCGTTCTGCTGGTCCAGCACCAGCAGCTTGTCACCGGCCACAGCGTAAAGATATTGTTTGTCGGCTGCCCAGTTGGCACAGTCACGTACCACGTTCATGCGTATCATACCGGGGATGACACGTGTCCACACGATCGTCCCGTTGTAGGCATCTACGGCGACGATGCGCTCCAGGCCCTGTACGAAGAGCTTGCCGTTGATGGCCAGGGGCGAAGGTTTACGGCCGTTGCGGTCGGCCTGGAAACGCGGTCCGGGCCGGCCCATCCATTGTATCTCGAACTCATCGCTGGCGGTGCTGCCCCACATGCTGGCGCCCCCGAAGGCGCTGTTGTCGGCCGTACCGTACTCTGCCGTCCACACCCCCTGGCCTTCCGGGGCTTTCTTCTTCAGGAGGATGGCCTGGCCCCCTTCAAAGGGCACGATCGCCTCCGACACCTGCCACAGGTTGTTGGCAATGTTGGTCTTTTCCATATAGGCCCGGGCCAGCTTTTCCTTCTCCTGACCGGACATATAAAAAGCCTGGCCATGAGGTGCCGTGAGGCGGATCACCTCGTCGGAATTTTCATCTTCCACATTGCAGACGACCAGGTCGGCCAGATCGCTCTGTACGGGGATGTTGTTGAGATCTTTTACAGGATACGCCGAGAGGCGGCGGCCGTAGATCCCTTCTTCGTTCAGCGCTTTCCGGAACTCCCGTATCTTCTTCTCCGAAGGATCCATTACCACCACATCCAGGGCGGTGCCATCCGCCAGGGCAACCGGCAGGGAGCCATCCCCCAGTCCCAGCACCAGGCAAAAACCTTTGTGCAAGCCGGTGACCTTCAGGATATTCTTGCCTTTGCGAAAGGCTTCCCCGTCCTTTTTCCATCTTGCAGACGCCTGTACCGGTTCGCCGGAAAAATTGAAGAAGTTATCATAATCATACAGCGTAGATACCTTTCCATCCCCCTCGATCCGGTACCGGTACACGAAATTCTTCCTTACAGGGATCTCAAAACGGTGTCCCGTACCGGGTACCTTCTCCCGGAAAATACGCCTTACGATATTGTTGTTGGAATACCAGTATACATTGCAAACCACAGGCTTATCCGTCCGGAAATCCAGGGCCACATGATCCTTGTCCACGGTGGTGATATAAGGTCCCGAAGCAAAAGTGAGGGAGTCGGCAGGGGTCTTGTCGAAGGTTTTCCATCCTTTGGGGAGGTTGTTCGATGCCTGCAGGTTGTTTTTACCGTTCCGGCTGAAGCAGTAGATCTTCCCTTCGCCTGTGGAGACAAAGAGGGAGCTGTCGCCGGCGGCCATGGCATAGACGGTACCCTCGATATGTCCTTTCCAGAGCGGGCGACCGTGGGTGATGGAGAGCGCATAGACCGTATCGGTGGCGCCGGCGAAGAGGACCGTGTCGGCCATGATGATCCGGTGTGCATAATAGGTCTTCTGCACCCACAGCACCTGTTTGGTCTTGCGGTCGTAGGCCGAGATGGCATTGTCAGAGAGCACGTAGCTTTTTCCGCCGGACACCACCATCTCTTTCCCTCCTTTGAAGGACATGTATTCCGGTTTCGCTTTGGAGGGTTCCAGATCGACGATCGACTTGTAGCGGGAGGTAAGGGCATGCACGATGTGATCGTCAGGGGTGACGAGCACGAAACATCCTCCGTCGCCCGGCAGCTGTCCTTCGATCTCGCCGGTAGCGTGGTCGATGAACACAGGCGAGATCCTCCCCTGGGGCTGTATGAGGCGGTCGCCCGATGAGGCCATGGACCCTTCAAAAGTAACGTTCTCCACCTCATGCACCCATGTGCCTTCTTTTCCTGTCTTGCCGGTGCGGGCATCCAGGGCACAGAGGTAACTCTTCTTCCACGGGATGAGCGAAGCCCCGAAATAGGCGATGCCATCCTCAATGAGCACGCCCGTGCGTACCGGCCAGAAAGAGATCAGCCGGCCGTTGTTGAGGATCTTCCGGTCCGACTTTGAAGGGCTGAACTTCCAGATCAGCTTTCCGTTCTCAGCATGGATGCAATAGACATATCCGTCATCGGATCCGAACCATAATCTTCCATTTTGATAAGTGGGGGCAATACGTATGGGTCCGCCGGTCATAAAACTCCACTCCTCTTTGCCGGTCCTCGTGTTGAGGCAGTGGAGGGCATCATCAGAGGTGGAACCATACCACAGCCGTTCCCCTACGATCACGGGACTGTAAGCCAGGTCATAATCCCGCATCGAAGGCAGGGGGCCGCTGAGGGCATAGGCATCCAGCCGTGCCGGTCCGTACCAGGCCGGTACAGGCGCCTGGGGGGCCTGGTACACCCATTTGATGCCAAATGTGTTGTCGAAAAGCGCTACCGGCGTGACAGCGCTGCGGTAGTTGTCGCGTTTGAACTGGGGCCAGTCATTGTCCGTCACTTCCGGAGCCCTGTGACAGGCCGGGATGATCAGCAGCGAGAGCAGAGAGAGAATGAGGAAGATACGTTTCATAGGGTTGGGATTGTTCCGTTGTTATTTTTCTGTTATCAGTGATCCTTTTTCCATGTGCAGGATGCGTGAGGCGGCCCTGTCGGCGTCGTTGTCATGGCTGACCATCACGACCGTTCCACCTTCTGCGTGGAAGCGTGCCAGCCTTTCGGTCACGATGTGTGCGTTGGCAGGATCCAGGTTGCCGGTAGGCTCGTCGGCCAGGATGATCTCCGGGCGGCTCAGGAGGGCACGTGCCAGGGCCACCCGCTGCTTCTCCCCTGCCGACAGCTCGGAGGGCTTGTGATGAAGGCGTTCTGCCATCCCCAGCGACGCTGCCAGTTCACGGGCCTCTTGTTCAGGGTCCGTGACGGTATGCAGGCTCCGGGCCACCAGGATATTCTCCAGCACACTCAGATAAGGCAGCAGATAATACGACTGGAAGACATACCCTATATGCTCCGCGCGATAGCGGGTCCTGTCGCTGTCAGGGATCGCATAAAGGGAGACATCGTCATGGTACACCTCCCCGGAGGAGGGTGTGAGCAATCCTCCCAGCAAAAAGAGCAGCGTCGATTTTCCCGAGCCGCTGGGGCCTTTGACCACCACAAAGCTGCCTCTCTCCACCGTGAGATCCACGCTGTTCAGGGCGATCACCTCGTGACGGCCCCTGCGGAATATCTTCGTCAGGTT
>WFRO01000362.1 GCA_015486475.1 Bacteroidales bacterium | reverse complement strand
TTTTTGCCGATGCGCGAGACCATCCAGGGTGTGAGGGTAAAGCCTACGAGCAGACTGGTGAGGGTGGAGACGATCACCACCATGGAGAACTGTGTGAGCATGCCGGCCACGAAAACCTGGATGAAGAGGATTGGCAGGAACACCACCACGATCACCAGGGATATGGAGACGGCCGAATAACCGATCTCCATCCGGCCCTCCAGGGCCGCTGTGCTTTTGTCTTTGCCCATCTCCAGATGCCGCTGGATATTTTCCATGATCACGATAGAATCGTCCACCAGGATCCCGATGATCAACGACATGGCCAGTAAGGTCATTAGGTTCAGGGTATAGCCCATGATCCACATCATGCCAAAAGCGGGGATGAGAGAGGCAGGGATAGAGACCAGTACGATCAGTGAGTTGCGGTAGCTGCGCAGGAAAAGCAGCATGACGACGGCCACCAGGATAATGGCGATGATCAGGTCATCCACCACCGAATTGACGGCCGCGATCGTGTTGAGCGTGGAGTCGTCGGCGATCTTGAACTGCACCTGGTCCTGCACATTCTGTTTCCCGATCTCCTTTAATTTTTCTCTGACTTTTTTGGATACATCCACAGCATTGGCGTCGCCCTGTTTCTTGAGGAGGATGCCGATGCCGCGAATGCCGTTGTAGCGGCTGACGGAAGAGATCTCTTTGACGCCGTCCACCACGGAGGCCACATCTTTCACATACACGGGGCTCCCCGGCACAGGCATGGCCAACTGTACGTTCCTGATCTGATCAACGTTCCTGAATTTCCCGATCATCCTGACCGTATTGAGCTGCTTATCGGTTTCCACCGTACCGGCCGGTATATCCACATCAGACTGTTTGATGGCTTCGACGACCTGTATCAGGGGTATTTTGTAGAGTTCCAGCTTTCGCTGGTCCACTTTTACCAGGATCTCGCGTTCCTCGCCACCGAGCATGGTGACCTCAGCCACGCCGTTGATCTGTTGCAGCTGGGGAATGAAATCATCCTTCATCTTTTGATAAAATACGGTGGCGGGCAGGTTGCTGGTAGCGCTGATGGACATGATGGGCAGGTCGTTGGGGGAGACCTTGCTCATCTGCGGGCTCAGGACCGCATCGGGCAGCTCGTTCCTG
This sequence comes from Bacteroidales bacterium, assembly GCA_015486475.1. Lineage (GTDB taxonomy): Bacteria > Bacteroidota > Bacteroidia > Bacteroidales > VadinHA17 > DRPN01. The sequence continues at coordinate 1,445 of WFRO01000362.1, read as the reverse complement.
ATGTTGTCAATGTAGCGCTGGGCATTTTGCATGGTATTGTCCAGGTTGGTGCCGTATTTCAGGTTGACAATGATCACCGACGCGTTGGGCAGTGAGTAGGTCACCATGTAGTCAATGCCTTCCAGGTTGGAGAGGGCATCTTCGATCTTCCGGGACACCGAGTTCTCCACTTCATGGGGCTCGGCGCCGGGATACATGGTCTTGATCACCACCACCGGCTGGCTGAAGTCGGGCAGCAACTCATATCCCAGGTTCAGGAAGCCGATCACCCCCATGAGCGTGAGCACGCCGAAAAGGACGATGATGAGCGAGGGACGTTTTATGGATACTTCTGTAATATTCATGGTTTCTTATTTCTTGATTAACACATGGGCACCGTTGAACAGATTGATGAACCCGGCGGTCACGATAATGTCGCCGTCCTGCAATCCTTCGGAAACCACGGCGTAGTTTTGAAAGCGATCGGAGATGGTGATGTCATGCAACCAGGCTTTTCCGTCTTTGATGAGATAGACCTGCGGGTGTATATTGCTTCCGATGATGGAGGCGGCCGAAATAACAATGCTCTCCTTCTGATCTCCCCTTTCAATGTGAACATCTCCGAACATGCCGGCTTTTACTTTCAGGTCAGGGGTATTCTGCAGGGTGAACTGCACCGGGAAATCATGGCTCATTTTGTTGGATTCCGCACCTACCATGGTCACTTTCCCCGTCAGGACCTCTCCCGGGAAAGCATGTGGCGTTACGGGGTAGGTATTCCCTGTCCGGAACAGGATGACCTCATCCCCGGAAACCTGAATGGTGAATTTCAGGGAGTAGATATCCACGAGCTGGAAAAGCGGGACACCGGGAGCGGCATATTCCCCTTCTTCCCGGAACTTCATGGTGATAATGCCATCATAGGGCGCCCTGACCGTGGTTTTGTTGATCTTATCCTGCAGGATGGCTTTCTGTATTCTGGCAGATTGTAATCCGAGGGTGGCTTTTTCCAGCTTGACACCCTGGATGGCGTCAGCCTTGCTCAATACCGAATAACGTTTCACGTCATCTTTCAACCCTTTGATCTGCACTTCCACCTGCCTGAGCTGGAGCAGCAACGACGACTTGTCAAGCTGCATTAGCGGCTCTCCTTTTTTTACATGAGAACCTTCCTCCACCAGCACTGATACGATCTTTCCGGGCACATCGGCCGTTATTTTGGTTGACCGGTCCGGTAGGAATGTCCCGGTGAAGGAGACCTTATGTTTCAGCTTTTCCCACCGCAGCGTATCCACGTGGATACTGATGGGAGCGTTTTTGTCATAATGATAGATCTTGTTCAGCGTAACTTCTTTGTTCTTCCTTAGTTGTATGACCGTCACGGCCACAAGGGCCAGGATAACGAGGGTCCAGATCACATTTTTCTTCTTCATTTTTATGGATTTTTATTGTTTGGCTGTTGATGT
>WFRO01000361.1 GCA_015486475.1 Bacteroidales bacterium | reverse complement strand
CGCCTATGCTCCTTATTCGGCATTCCGGGTAGGGGCAGCCCTGCTGCTCGAGAACGGTAAGATCATCACCGGGAACAACCAGGAAAATGCCGCTTACCCGTCGGGGTTGTGTGCCGAAAGGGTGGCGGTCTTCTATGCCGGAGCACAATACCCTGACGTAGCCATCGTAGCCCTGGCGCTTACCGCCCGCACCCCGGCCGGCATCACAGGAGAGCCTGCCTACCCTTGCGGAGCCTGCCGTCAGGTATTGCTCGAATCCGAGAGCCGAAGCGGGAAACCCATTCGCATCATCATGGCTGGGAAAGATACCGTGGATGTGGTAGACTCGGTAAAAGACCTGCTACCCAAAAGTTTTGATAAACGCTTCCTGGAAGGATCATCCCGCCAGTGACAGGAACACCTCCCACAACACATCTGCCGGAGGATCAGCGACCAGACGTACCTCCTCCTTTTTCACGGGATGGGTGAAGACCAGTTCCCGGGCATGCAGATGGATCCCTCCGTCCGGATCGGAACGGGGATAACCGTATTTCAGGTCCCCCCGTATGGGACAACCAAGGGCCGCCAACTGGGCACGTATCTGATGATGCCTCCCCGTGAGAAGGGTGACCTCCAGAAACCAGTAGTTGTGTGACCGTCCCACGGTCCTGTATAGCAGCTCGGCCTTCTTCGAATCCTTCACCTCTTTTGTATAAGCAAAGGATTTGTTCATCTTGCGGTTGCGCACCAGGTAATGGACCAGATGGCCTTCCTCCTCCGGCGGCTGTTCCCGCACCACAGCCCAGTATTTTTTCACCGTCCGGCGGTCCCGGAACTGATCGTTCATACGGGCCAGCGCCTTACCGGTACGCGCAAAAAGGACCACCCCGCTCACCGGCCGGTCCAGACGATGGATCACCCCCAGGAAAACATTCCCGGGCTTGTGATACTTTTCTTTGATATAGGATCTGACAAGATGGTCCAGGGAGATATCGCCGGTCCTGTCCCCCTGCACGAGATCAGAGACCCTTTTGTTCACAGCGATCAGATGATTATCCTCATACAGTATGTCAGGATACTCCATCGCAGGGTGTCAGTATTGTTCCTTCTCGTTCGGAAAGTCTTCCGTCCTCACATCGTTGATATAAGCTTTCACAGCTCCACCGATCTCCTCATACAGGTTGTGGTACCTCCGCAGGAAACGGGGCGAGAATTCCTGGGTGATACCCAGCATATCGTGCAGCACCAGCACCTGCCCGTCCACCTGGGCACCTGCACCGATGCCGATGACCGGGATCTTCAGATCACCTGCCACCTTGGCCCCCAGCTTTGCGGGCACCTTCTCCAGAACGATGGCAAAACAACCCGTTTTCTCCAGAAGATAGGCATCTTCGACCAGCTTTTGTGCCTCCGCCTCATCGCGGGCCCGCACCACATAGGTGCCGAACTTATGGATCGACTGGGGGGTCAGGCCCAGATGCCCCATCACAGGAATACCGGCCGACAGGATCCGCTCCACCGACTCGATGATCTCGCGACCCCCTTCCATCTTGACAGCATGAGCCCCTGTCTCTTTCATGATCCGTATGGCAGACGACAGAGCCTCCTTGGAGTTTCCCTGATAGGTGCCGAAGGGCATGTCCACCACCACCAGCGCCCTCTTCACGGCCCGCACCACGGAAGCTGCATGGTAGATCATATTGTCCAGCGTGATGGGCAGGGTCGTCTCATAACCCGCCATAACATTCGAGGCCGAGTCCCCTACCAGGATGACATCGATCTCCGCCTCATCAATGATCCGCGCCAGTGAATAATCATAAGCCGTCAGCATGGCGATCTTCTCCCCCCGCAGCTTCATCTCATGCAGCACGTGCGTGGTCACACGCTTTACCTGTTTATAAAAAGACATGACAAAACCGTTTTTGTTATTATACAAATCTACAAAGTTTTACAGATAAAGTAAGATTTTTTTCTTCCTCTCCCTTTCCGCAGGGATCCGGAGTGCTTATTCCCGCCGGTCAACTGTCTTTTTGTCACGAAACCAACAAACCTTTCCCACGTTCCTGCTCAGGGAGCTCTTTTTCCCAATGACAGCGGTCTCCCGCTACGCAAACAGCGAAAAACAGGGGTGCTATGCATCACAATATCCTGTTTTACTGCCACTTACATCACATGCAGATATTATTTCCCCTGCACCCGGCCTCCAGCATCAGATATAGCTCCGGTCCATTTTTTCTGCCAGATTATCAGGAAAAGACAAAAAATCCCACTGTGGCATAATGATTGAGTAAGAAGGGCGAAACATGGAAAACCCATTGAAAAGAAAGAAACTGATTTTTTAACATAAAAAACTGAATTGTATGAGCAAGATAATAGGAATAGATTTAGGTACCACGAACTCGTGCGTCGCTGTGATGGAGGGCAATGAGCCCGTCGTCATCCCCAACAGCGAGGGCAAACGTACGACGCCGTCGGTCGTGGCATTCGTGGATAATGGTGAGCGCAAAGTAGGAGATCCGGCAAAACGCCAGGCCATCACCAATGCAAAAAGGACCGTGTACTCCATCAAGAGGTTGATGGGAGAAACATATGACCAGGTACAGGAAGAGATCAAACGGCTCTCCTACGAGGTGGTCAAAGGGGAGAACAATACGCCGAGGGTAAAGATCGATGACCGTATGTACTCGCCCCAGGAGATCTCGGCCATGATCCTTCAGAAAATGAAGAAAACGGCCGAGGATTATCTGGGACAGGAAGTGACCGAGGCTGTGATCACCGTACCGGCATACTTCAACGACTCGCAGCGCCAGGCTACCAAAGAAGCAGGTGAGATCTCCGGCCTGAAAGTACGCAGGATCATCAACGAACCTACCGCCGCTGCCCTGGCCTATGGCCTCGACAAAAAAGGCCGCGACATGAAGGTCGCTGTGTTCGACCTGGGAGGAGGTACTTTTGATATCTCCATCCTGGAACTCGGGGAAGGTGTTTTTGAAGTAAAATCCACCAACGGCGATACCCACCTGGGTGGAGATGATTTCGACCAGACCATTATCAACTGGCTGGCTGATGAGTTCAAGAAAGAGAACAACATCGATCTGCGGAAAGATCCCATGGCCCTGCAGCGGCTGAAAGAAGCTGCGGAAAAGGCCAAGATCGAACTCTCCAGCTCTACGAGCACGGAGATCAACCTGCCTTATATCATGCCGGTGGACGGTATACCCAAACACCTGGTCAAAACGCTGACAAGGGCACAGTTCGAGAAACTGATCGATCCTTATGTGGCCAAATTCATTGAGCCCTGTAAGCAGGCTCTGAAAGACGCCAGCCTCAGCACCTCGGATATCGACGAAGTGTTGCTGGTAGGTGGATCGACACGTATACCCCTCGTGCAGCAGAAGGTGGAAGAGTTCTTCGGGAAAGCTCCCTCCAAAGGGGTTAACCCCGACGAGGTGGTGGCCATCGGCGCCGCTATCCAGGGAGGCGTGCTGACAGGAGAGGTGAAGGATGTGCTGCTCCTCGACGTCACCCCGCTCTCGCTCGGTATTGAAACCCTGGGCGGTGTGATGACCAAACTGATCGAGGCCAACACCACCATCCCGACAAAGAAAACCGAGACCTTTACTACAGCCGCTGATAACCAGCCGTCGGTAGAGATCCATGTGCTGCAGGGCGAAAGGCCCATGGCCAAGGACAACAAAACGATAGGCAGGTTCCACCTCGACGGCATACCGCCGGCACCCAGAGGAGTTCCTCAGATCGAGGTGACCTTTGACATCGACGCCAACGGTATCCTGAACGTCTCGGCCAAGGACAAAGGTACCGGCAAAGAGCAGAAGATACGTATCGAAGCTTCTTCCGGCCTCACCGAGGAAGAGATCAAAAAGATGCGCGAAGAGGCCAAAGCCAATGAAGAGGCAGACAGGAAGGCCAAAGAACGTATCGAAAAGCTCAATACCGCTGACAGCCTGATCTTCCAGTCGGAAAAACAGCTGAAAGAGTTCGGCGACAAGCTGCCCGCTGATAAGAAAGGGAACATTGAGAAAGCTCTGGAAGCGCTGAAACAGGCCCATAAGAGCGAGGATATCGCAGCCATCGACAGCGCTACGGCCGAGCTGAACGCAGCCTGGCAGGCAGCAAGCCAGGAGATGTACAACGCCGGTCAGACCGGTGGCCAGGCAGGCGGTCCTTCGGCAGGAGCCGGAGCAGGCGCAGGCGCAGGCACACAGGAAGAACCCAAAAGCGGTGATGACGAAGTGACGGATGTTGACTTCGAAGAGGTCAAATAACGTGCTCATTAGAGATGTATAAAAAAAGCTGTCCTTAACAGGGGCAGCTTTTTTTTATGTAAATTTACAACCGATTAGAACTACCATGCGTTCACAGGATAAAATGTTTGATATGAAGATCCGCGCATTTCTGTTTTTCCTGCTGACCCTGCCACTCCTCTCCCTGCAGGCACAGAACACAGCACCTGCCGATACCATTAACCGCACCGACGCCAACGGTTTAAAGCAGGGTTACTGGGAAAAACACAATTCCCGGGGCGTACTTGTGTACCGGGGCTATTTTGTGAACGGGCGACCGGTGGGCGAATTCAAAAGATATTTTGACAACGGAAAAGTAAAATCCATCCAGTATTTTCATCCCCACAGCGATACGGTGGATGTTACCTTCTTTTATATGAACAGTAAGCTGGCCGCCACCGGACAGTATGTGAACAAAAAAAAGAACGGGGAATGGAAGTATTATTCCTATTACCACGACAGCCTCACCTATATTGAAACCTACAGGAACAACATGAAGGACGGCCCCAGTATAACTTTTTATCCCGAAGGGGATACGGCAGAGATCGTTCACTACAGGGCCGGGAAAAAAGAGGGTCGCTGGACCCAGTACTATCCGGGAGGCCAACTGAAACTAATAGCTCATTACTCCGCAGATAAGCTGGAAGGGAAATTTTCCATGTACCAGCCGGATGGCAGGAACCTCCTGGAGGGTACCTACCGGCATGATGTACGGAACGGCAAGTGGTACCTCTTCGACAAAAAAGGGGATCTCATCCAGACGATCTCCTATACTGATGGCATTCCCAACAACCTGGAAGAACTGACACGCCAGCAGAGTGCCCTCCTGGACTCCCTGGAAAAAAACAAAGGAAAATTTCTTGATCCTGAGAAATACGGGATCCGGGGTTTTAAAAAATGATCCTCTATTCCTGCCATCCGTATGAAACTGATCCTCTCAAGTATTATCTTTCTTCTGACGATCTCCTTCGGGCTGCCGGGCGGCGCCCAGTCCGGCGGCATCTACACCTTTCACATGAAAGATAAAAAAGGCTCTCCCTATGTTGTGGAGCGCCCCGGCGAATTTCTCTCCCCCAGGGCCCTGGCACGACGGGAACGTGAACATATACAGGTGACCAAAGAGGACCTTCCCGTTTCACCGGCCTACCTGGACACCCTGCGATCCCTGGGGCTGGAGATCTATTGCTGCTCCAGGTGGTTCAATACCGTCACCGGACACGTCAGCGATCCTGCCCTGCTGGACACCCTCGGAAAACTGAACTTCATCGACAGCATACGACTGGTCAAGCCCGATCTCACAAAGAAAAGTACCCGTGATAAATGGCATGAGGAACTCTGGCAGGAAGAGACCCCTGATTACCTGCAACAACTGGCCATGCTGAACGGCACGGTTTTACATGACAGGGGATACCGCGGCAAGGACGTTCTCATAGCCGTGCTGGATGCAGGGTTTTACCGCGTGAACGAGCTCCCTGCCTTTGACTCCCTGCGTGCCGCCGGCAGGATCCTCGGCACACGCGACATGGTTGCCCGCAATGCAGATGTTTGGGATGACCACACCCATGGCATGAACGTCCTGAGCATCCTGGCCGGGATCATCCCCGGCAGCCTGGAGGGCGCTGCCCCCGACGCCTCTTACTGGCTGATACGCACCGAGGATGTCTTCAGCGAATACCCTGTCGAAGAAGAGTACTGGCTGGCCGGGGCCGAGCTGGCAGACAGTGCCGGAGCGGACATCATCACCTCCTCGCTGGGTTATTATACCTTCGACGACCCCCGCTTTGATCATACCTACGCCGATATGAACGGCCGTACCACGGTGGCTGCCCGGGCGGCCGTGATGGCTGCCCGCCGGGGTATCATCGTGGTGAACAGCGCCGGTAACGAAGGCAACAAACCCTGGCACTACATCATCACCCCTTCCGATGCCGACAGCATCCTCGCTGCAGGAGCTGCGGATATCAACCTGCAACCTGCTTCGTTCACCTCCTACGGCCCTTCCTCCGACGGACGGATCAAACCCGACGTGGCAGCCCTGGGCGTGGGCGTGTACGTTCAACTGCCCGACGGCACCGTGGGACGGGGCAGCGGCACCTCTTTCTCAGCGCCCCTTATCTCAGGGATGACCGCCTGTCTGCGCCAGGCCTTCCCCGACTTGCCTGCCCAGGAGATCATACGAACAATCCGGGCCTCCTCCAGCCAGTTCTCGCACCCCGATGACCTGTTGGGTTACGGGATCCCGGACATGAAAAAGGCATGGGACATACTGTACCTGACGGCAAAGCTGAAAGAGGAGAACAAACCGCTCGTATTCCCCAACCCTTGCACCGACCGGCTTTCCATCGCCCTTAAAACCGAAAAAGAAGAAGAGATATCCGTTATCATCTATGACCCGACGGGTGCCAGGGTAATGGCCATGAAAGCCCATGCCTCCCCGGGGATCAACCTGCTGCATGCCAACCTCTCCTCCCTGTCGGCAGGCACCTATATCGTGGAAGTCATTTATAACGGGAATTCGGTCACACAACCGGTCATCAAGATCAAATAAACCATGGAAAAGAAAACGGTCTCTCTGCTTGAGCTCAACCAAAAGATCCGGGATGTCATGGAGACGAACTTCCCCGACACATACCGGGTGGTGGCAGAGATAAGTGAGATCAAGGTAAATGCCCGGGGCCACTGTTATCTGGAGCTGATAGAAAAAGCACCCGACAGTGACCAGCCGGCAGCCAGGGCCCGTGCCATGATATGGGCCTACACATTCCGCATCCTGAAACCCTACTTCGAGACCACCACCGGACAAACCCTCACCGCCGGCATAAAAGTGCTGGTGGAAGCGGAGGTCACCTTTCATGAAGTATACGGACTGTCGCTGAACATAAAAGATATAGATCCTGCTTACACATTGGGGGAGATGGCAGTGAAAAGGAAAGAGATCATTGAACAACTGCGCAGGGAAGGCATCCTGGAGATGAACAAACAGCTCCCCTTCCCCCTGGTCCCCCAGCGTATCGCCATCATCTCTTCCGAAACCGCCGCCGGATACCAGGACTTCGTTCATCAGCTGTTGAACCATCCGGGCCGTTATCATTTTGATCTGGAGCTCTTCCCTGCCATGATGCAGGGGAAAGAAGCAGGCAATACCATCGTCGCCGCACTGGAAACGATCTACAAAAGAGAAAAAGATTTTGATGTGGTGGCGATCATCCGTGGCGGAGGATCACAGGCCGATCTCAGCAGCTTCGACAACTACAGGCTGGCCCAGCACATTGCCCAGTTCCCCCTGCCGGTACTCACCGGTATCGGCCATGAAAAAGATGAGACCGTAGCTGATCTGGTGGCTTTTGCCGGACTGAAAACCCCTACGGCTGTGGCTGAATTCATTCTTGACAGGATCAGCAACTTTGAAGAAAAACTGCTCTCCCTGGCCGCAGGGATCAGCTACCGTACCAAAGAGACACTCACAGACTATCATCAGGCACTGAAAGATCACGGTTGGAAACTGAAAGAGACCGTGCAATCCCACCTGGTGACACAACACCGTAAAATGGACGGCATCCTCCGCGAAACGGTATATTTGTCAAAAGGCCTCCTGGAGAAAGAAAAAAACGAACTGCAACAACGGAAATTGATCCTGGAAAGGAATAAGGGAATATTCATCTCCCTGCATGAACAGGATCTGACAAATACCAGGCATTTCCTGAGAGATCTGTACAACAGTAATATCACCCGTTTCAACCACCAACTGGATCTTTTCCGGCAAAGTATCACCCATCTGGATCCTTCCCGTATCCTGGAACGGGGATACTCTATCACACACTTTGAAGGAAAAGCATTGAAGAACGGGGAAAAAGTGAAAAACGGAGATATCCTCCACACCCGGTTATATAAAGGCACGGTAACCAGCAAAGTGGTCAAATAAAAAACCGGCTAAACAGAACACGTGCTGTATTTTTGCGTATATAGAAAGAAATTGTTCTCTTTGCCCTCTGGCATATGATAAAAAGGAAAGACATACTTATTTCTTTTCTCTTGTTTCTGGCAGGAACGATGACCGTTTCAGCACAGACTTTCTATCTGGACAGCTTGAACACCCGGCTCCGGACAGCAGATGATTCTGAGAAAGTTTACATTCTGTCTGAGCTCTCCCGGTACTATATGCGTTACTCTCTGCTTACCAGTATGAAACTGGCACTCGAAGCAAAGAACATCGCCGACAGCCTGGGCAGTGACCGGCTCCGCGCTGAAGCCATCAACAGGATCGGCTCCGTACATTATCTGTTCCATAACAATGAAAAGGCTACTGCTTACATCCTCCAGGCCCTGCGTATGAGGGAAAAACTGCATGATTCTGCCGGGATCGCATACTCCTATACCAACCTGGCACTGATCTATGCAGCCAACAACGATTTTGACAAAGCCATTGAATACAACAACAGATCCATCGAGCTGAAGAAAAAACTGGGCCTGGAAAGCAAGATAGGAGCCAACTACAACAACATGATCAATTTCTATTCGATGAAAGGCGATCTCTCCGAGGCGCTTACCTGGGGTTACAAAACACTGGACTTCTGCAAAGAACACAACCAGGTACAGAGCATCGGCGATTCCTACCTGAACATCGGCAGCGTCTACCACTGGATGGAAAACTATAAAAAAGCGGAGGAGAACTACCTTGTATCGCTCCATATAGCCGACTCCATGAATGACACCTCGGCCATCATACAGTCCCTGATCAATCTTGCTGCTGTATATCTTGACCTGAATTCCCCGGCCAACTGCTACAAAATGCTCAAACGAGCAAAACCCCTGGTTTTAAAGTATGGCGACCCGATGAACATCAGGGATTTCTATGCTAATCTGTATCACTACTATCAGAAAATGGGAGAGGTGGAAAAAGCATGGGAAAACATGAAAAAATATTCGGCCTACGAGGACTCTATTAACTCCGGGATCTCCCTCGAGAAGATCACCAACATGCAGATCGAGTACAAGGCACAGGAACTGGAATTCCAGATCCAGACTTTGCAGAAAGACCGCATCATCAAAGAAATGACCCTGAAAAAAGAAAGAAGAAGGATCCTTTCTTTTCTCATATTCTTCTTCCTGCTGATCTTCCTGAGTACTTACATTCTCCTGACCATCCGTAAACTGCGCACCCTGAAAAAGGACCTTTCCGACAAGAACCGGAACCTGGAGGAGGCAAATAACAAACTGATGGAGTCGGAGAAAAAACTCGATTCGATGATACGCACAAAGGATAAGTTTTTCTCTATCATAGCCCATGACCTGATCAACCCTTTCCAGCCGTTGCTGGGACTCTCCGAACTGCTGGTAACAGATATTGACAAACTGGGAGACGAAGAAATAAAAAAATATGCAGGTCTGATCAAGGAATCGGCGATACGCTCCTACAACCTGCTGAGCAACCTCCTTAAATGGACACAGTCGCAGACCGGAAGACTCTCCTACAATCCGGACGACATCTATCTTTCTGAGGTCATTGACGAAATACTCTCGTTCTATAAAGAGAACGCACGCATCAAGAACATCCATCTTCTTAACCACGTGGACCGGGATCTCATTGTCTATGCCGACAGGGATCTGCTCAGCTCTGTCATCCGTAATCTGATAAGCAACGCCATCAAGTTCACCGGCCGTAACGGCTATGTAAAGATCGAAGCCAAACGTACGAACGGCTTCATAAGGGTCTCTGTCGAAGACAATGGCATAGGGATAAGCGAAGACAAGCTGGATACATTATTTGAACTTGCCTCTGCCACCTCCACAAAAGGTACGGAAAATGAGGAAGGCAGCGGTCTGGGCCTGATCCTCTGCCGGGAGTTCATTGAAAAAAGTGGCGGAGAGATCTGGGTACAAAGCAAACCTGGAAAAGGTACTACCTTCTTTTTCACCATACCTTGCCCGGGAAAAAGAAATAAAAAAGATCAAAAATGACCGGAAAGATCCTCACCGGCATATTCCTTATTTGCCTGAGCCTCCCTCTGCGGGCACAGACAAATGAGGTGGACAGTCTGAAAGAGATCCTGACAAAGAAGATCTCTGATACTGTGGAAGTACAGGTAGGCCTCAAACTGGCCCAGAAATATCTGTTCACCGACCGGGAGGAAAGCCTGCGTTATGCTTATATCGCCTATGAGGCAGCGCTCAAAACCGGGGATATCAAGTCTATCAATCAGGCCCTGCTGGATATAGGGAATGTTTACTCCGTAGAAAATGCCTATAACACGGCCATGGAGTATTACAGGAGCATCCTGAAAAATATCGGCACATGCAACTGTAATGATCTTATATCAAAAGCATATATGCGACTGGGCCAGACCTTTAATGAACTCAGGCAATACGATTCCGCACAGGTGTACCTGACCACCGCAGCTGAACTGATGCGCAGCACTAACCAGCGGCTTTTGCATACCGATCTCCTTTTTATCAGCGACGCAGAGCTGAATGCCGGGAAATACGATTCTGCATATAAACATATACAGGGATCCCTGGATTGGTTCACCCGGGATAAGGATATCCGGGGGCAGATCATTGCTATGCAGTACCTGGCCAAATATTATGAGAGCCTGGGAGATTACAATGAGGAAGAGAAAGTACTCCTGGAGATGATCCCTCTCAGCAGGAAAGCAGGATTCAATGCTTTCCTTTGCCGGATCTACAGCATGCTCGCAGCCACTTGCCTGAAAAAGAAAGAGCCATCCAAAGCGCATACTTACCTGAACAAAAGTACCGCCTGCCTGAAAAAACATGACCTCCCGAAAGTCAGGCTAAAGAACATGAAACTCTTCTCGGAATATTACGCCACCACAGGCAACTACAATAAAGCGATCGAATATACCAATAATTATCTGGATTTCAACGACTCCCTGCAGACGGTCCAACTGAACAACGTAAAAAAGCTTTTTGACATCCGCTACGATATGGAGACCAAGATCAAATCCCTTGCCCTCCTTAAAAAAGACAACCATATCCGTGAACTGACCTACAAAAAGAACCTGTTCTTCAAGAATATCACCCGGATATTGCTTATTTTCTTTGCTGTGATCTTCCTTATCCTGTTCTATGTTTACCTGGAGCAGAAAAGATCCCATAAGAAACTGCTGGAAACCAACCGCAAACTGGAGACCGTACATAAAGAACTGGAAAATAAGAAACTTCAACAGGAACAGGAAAACCAGATCCGCAATAAACTTTTCATGATCCTGGCACATGATCTGATCAATCCTTTCAATGCCCTTCTGGGATTTGCAGAGCTTCTTTCAGAGGAGATCCATAACTTCGAAAGGAAAGATATCAAAAGACATAGCGAATTTATCTTCCAGGCAGCCAAGCAGCTCCACTTCCTCCTCGAGAACCTACTGCACTGGGCCCGCATCCAGACCAACCGGATACAATTCCAGCCCTCTTACTTCGAGCTGAACAAAGCCATGCGGGATGTCACGGAGATGTACAGGTATATGGCAGAGAAAAAACAGATCAATCTGATGCTTCAGTATACAGATGATCTGATCGTTTATGGAGATGAAAATATGATCACCGTGGTGCTTCGCAACCTCCTCCACAATGCCATAAAATATACGGATAAGCTCGGAGTGGTTACCATGGAGGCAACCCGTCAGGATGGCCAGGTGACAGTGTCGGTGACTGACACAGGTTATGGTCTCTCTGAGGAAGATAAAAAGAAACTCTTCAATCTGGAATATCATTTCACAAGAAAAGGAACGTCGGGCGAAGAAGGAACAGGTCTGGGACTGATCATCAGCAAAGAGTTCCTCTCTTACCATTCCACCTCCCTGACGATCGAAAGCTCTCCCGGTGAGGGCAGCCGGTTCTCCTTTTCTCTTGCTGTCTCGAACAAAACCCAATAACCATGGCAAAGAAACAACTTACCTATGCCGAAGCCATCGCCGAACTTGAGGAGATCCTTGCCGGAATAGAAAAAGGGGAGCCCGATGTTGACGATCTTACACGCCATGTCAAAAGAGCTGCTTATCTCCTCCGCTACTGCCAGTCAAAACTGCACAAAGCCTCCTCCGAAGTGGAAGACATCCTGAAAAACCTGGAAGAAGATACGGGAACAGCGGATCAACCCTGACGGAATACCTGGAGATCGTTTCACACCCTCCGTGCCTCCTGAACCAGACAACAGAAAGCCTTTACTCCTCTCCCTTTTTCATCTTTTTCAACTTATGCGGTTGGAGCATATGCTCGGGGGACAGCAATTTATCCAGTTCCTTCTTGGAAAGGAGTTTTTTCTCCAATACCAGATCATAAACGCTTTTCCCCGTGGCTCCGGCCTCTTTGGCCAGCATGGAGGAGGTCTCATACCCCAGCACCGGATTCAGGGCCGTCACAATACCTATACTGTGCTGCACCATCTCACGGGTCCTCTCAGCATTGGCCGTGATCCCCTCGATGCAGCGTCGTCGCAGGGTTCTCATTCCATTTTTCAGCATCTCCAGCGACTCAAAAAGGCTCTGTACGATCACCGGCTCCATAACATTCAGCTCCAGCTGCCCCGCCTCACCGGCCATGCTTACCGTCAGGTCATTGCCGATCACCTTGAATGCAACCTGGTTGACCACCTCGGGGATCACGGGATTCACTTTGCCCGGCATGATGGAGGAGCCGGGCTGTACGGCCGGCAGATTGATCTCGTTCAGGCCGGCCCGGGGACCGCTGGAAAGCAGACGCAGGTCGTTGGATATCTTTGAGAGCTTAAGGGCCAGACGCTTCAGAGCAGAAGAGTACATGACAAAAGCCCCGGTATCCTGGGTGGCCTCCACCAGGTTCTTGGCCGTCTTCACTTCCAGTCCCGTGATCTGCCGGAGGTATTTGACCACCAATCGCGAATAGTCGGGATCAGCATTGATGCCCGTACCGATGGCAGTGCCCCCCAAATTGATCTCCAGAAAAAGATCCACATTCTCATTCAGCCGCTGTATCTCCTCGTTCAGCGTTACAGCATACGCCTCAAATTCCTGCCCGAGGGTCATGGGTACAGCATCCTGAAGCTGGGTCCTGCCCATCTTCAGCACATTGGTAAACTCCTCCGACTTCTTCCTGAAAGCATTGGCCAGCTCCTCCAGAATGATGATCAGGCTCTGGTTGCTGAAGATCAGCGCCAGCTTGACCGCCGTGGGATAAGCATCGTTGGTCGACTGAGAGAGGTTTACATGGTTGTTGGGGTGACAATACTGGTATTCCCCTTTTTTATGTCCCATGATCTCCAGCGCCCTGTTGGCGATCACTTCATTGGCATTCATGTTCGTAGAGGTACCTGCCCCTCCCTGGATCATGTCCACTACAAAATGCTGGTGATACTTACCCTTGATGATCTCATCACAGGCCTGTACAATAGCTTTGTACACGGGATCCTCCAGCAATCCCAGTTCATGATTGGCCTCGGCCGCCGCCTTCTTCACCATGGCCAGCGACTCAATAAGCACGGGATAAAAACTGAGATTCACACCAGTGATGTTGAAATTCTCCATGGCCCGCAGTGTCTGTATTCCGTAATACGCCTCCGCCGGGACTTCCCTGTAACCCAACAGATCGTGTTCCTTTCTGGTTTTACCCGACTCATACTGCGCTGCCGCATGCAGGATCATCGCATTTGAATATTTCATCCTGCGGGAGATCACCCGGATGATGTTTGAAAAGATCCTGACGGCTGTTTTGCCATGCTTAAAGAAATAGTCCCTGTCAAGGATGAGCACCTGCGAATCCTCCACAGCCCTGGCTGAAGTAGAATGAACATCACCGGCAATGGCACCTTCCCCCAGGAAATCTCCCTCATGGAAAGTTACCAGCTTCTTCTCCGCCCCGGTAGGCAACACCTTGATCAGCTCCACCTCTCCCTTGTATATGATGAACACCTCCTCGCGGGGATCATGTTCGCGGAACAGGAACTCCCCGCTCCTGTATTTCCTTTCCTCCAGCTCAGTCGCAAGCAATTGTAACTCATCCTCTTTCAGACCCTTGAACAACTCTACGGTCTTGATGAACGGTAAGATCTCTTTTTTATCCATGATCGTTTTAAATTTTTTGCAAGATAAGGATTTTTACTGAATGGGTAGATCCAGATGCATAGAAACCAGATCTTCCAGAGGATACCTGATGATCCGGGTCAGAAGGATGTCATGCTCCCGGGCGGTCTTCTCCAGGATCTCCCGGAAATGCCAGGCCACCGACCCGGTCGCTCTCACCTCTTTTTTCCCGGCTTTTCTGCAAAGAGGCTCCAGGTCGACCCGGAACAGTCTCCCGAACTCATCCTCCACGATCTCACGGATCGCCCTGACTCCCAGATGTTCAAGAAGGAACGGTGCAAATGAGGCAAGAAAATAATTGGGTTTTCCCTCCAGATAAACTTTCTCCTTGATCTTCTGCCGGGACAGACCGGTTTTTTCCCGGAAAGCAGAGACCACCTCTTCCGGCAACACATTATCGAACCAGGCTTTCACAAAACGCAACCCCAGCACGGCCCCGCTCCCATGATCTCCCAGGAGATATCCCACCGTCATGCTTTTCGCCGTGATCTGTGTGCCGTCCCAGATCCCTGCATTGGTGCCGGTGCCCAGGATCAGTGCAACTCCTTTTTCTTTTCCGTAAAGAGCCTTCGCAGCACCCGTAAGATCATCCTCCACCGAGACCACAGCCCGCGGGAAGAGCTCACGCAAGGCCTCTCCGGCCTTTCCTTTGGCCTCCTCCCGGTCGCACCCCGCCCCGTAATAATATACACGCTCCACGCTCCCGGCATCAAACCGGTTCTCCCTGATCCGGGAGGCCAGTTCCTCTTTCCAGGGGATCTCTGTGCTGAAATAAGGATTATACCCCGCGGTCCTCACATACCTGACATCCCCGGGAGCTTCTGCCAGGGCCCACTCTGTTTTGGTTGAACCGCTGTCGGCGATCACGATCATGGTTCCGTCACTTTGGTTGAATCGCCGTCAAGATAAGAAGTTTCACGGAACGGTGTATCTCTCAGGAACTGCTCTCTTCCTCTTTTATCAGAAATTTCTCGATGAGCGACAGCATCTTCCGCGGTTGTATAGGCTTGGCAATGTATTCGTCACAGCCCGCTTTGATGATCCGTTCCCGGTCTTCCGACATGGCATACGCTGTCTGGGCAATGATCGGAAGATCCGGTCTGAACTTCTTGATCAGCCTGGTGGCCTCATAACCATTGAGCACGGGCATCTGGATATCCATCAGTACCAGGTCAACATCTTCATGCTCCCTAAGCAGGTCAAGCGCTTCTTTTCCGTCATACGCCCGCACCAGCACTGCTTTCTTAACGCTCAGTACAGCCTTGAGGAACTCGTAGTTCGAATCGTTGTCCTCGGCGATCAGGATCTTCTTGTCCCGCCAGTCGGTAACCGTCTTTTTTTCTTCCTTGATCTCCTGCCTTCCTTCCGGGATCTCCACGTCCTTATCCAGCGAGAGCTCCACAAAGAAAGTAGATCCTCTGCCCGGGTCAGACTCTACCTGGATAGACCCGCCCATCAGCTCTACCAGATTGCGCGACACCCAGAGACCCAGCCCTGTCCCCCCGTATTTGCGGGTGGAAGAATCATCGGCCTGACGGAAACGTTCAAAAATGACCTTTTGCTGGTCTTTGGGTATACCAATGCCCGTGTCCCTGACAAAGAAACGGATCATCGTGTCATTGCCTGTCAGACGATAGCCGAACTCTATCTCCCCTTTTTCCGTGAATTTTACTGAATTGTTCAGAATGTTCTGTAAGATCTGTTTCAGCCTGAAAGAATCCACATTGATCATAAATTCCCCGTCAAAAGGCACGTCAAGGGACAGTTCCACCTCTTTGCCATTGACCAGGAGGTCCCGCTTTATGCTCGTGTACAGTTCTTTCAGCAGGCCGGAGATGTCGATCTTATGAGGAATGATGCGAATATGACCGGCCTCGATCTTGGCCACGTCGATGATATCATCGATCAGATTGAGCAGGGCCTGGCTGCTCTGATTGATAATGGCAAAATATTCCTCCCGGAGCTGGGGCTCCAACGTGTCGGAATGCAGCATCCCCGTAAACCCGATAATGGCATTCAGAGGCGTCCTGATCTCATGGGACATATTGGCCAGAAAAGCCGTTTTGAGCCGGTCCGATTCTTCCGCTTTTTCCTTCGCCCTGATCAGCTCCAGCTCGGTCTTTTTTCTCTCAGTTATATCTTCCTTGATCGCCACATAATAAGCGATCTCTCCTTTTTTATTCCGTATCCCGGTGATGGAGGCATGCTCCCAGAAGATCTCGCCGTTCTTTTTCTTGTTCTCAAATTCACCCTGCCACACTTCTCCTTTAGTAATGGTATCCCACAGGTTCTTGTAAAATGATTCCGGGAGATTCCCTGATTTCAGGATGCGTGGATTCTGCCCTATGGCCTCTTCTGCCGTATAACCCGTGACCTCGGTGAACTTGGGATTGACATATTCAATGGTTCCATCAGGTGTGGTAATGACCACCGACACCGGAGAATTAAAGATAGCCCCTGACAACACCCGCAGCCGCTCTTCATACTGCAGCCGCTCGCTCAGGTCTGAGATAGCCACCAGCACCATATCCCATGAAAGCTCATGACCCGGCACCAGCACCCATTTGATGATCACTTTTTTCTTCTTGCCATGTTTGGTCGTGGAAGTGATCTCCGCCTCGTAAACGTTCTCCCCTTTCAGGAAAGTGCTCAGCAACTCTGTGACCGTTTCCACAGTTTCATCCGAAAGCTCTTGGTTTCTGTATGTTTCCGCCAGATCATCCAGGGAATCTACCTCAAAGAATTCCAGCGCTTTCTGGCTGGTCTCCAGAGGCACGACCATCCGGATCATCTTTTTCACCTCCTCAGGATGCGCTAAAAGATAAGCATGGACATCCTCCACTCCCAGATCCCCCAGCTGCCAGAGATATTCCCTGATAGCGGAATGATCCTCGCTCATCAGGGGCAGAGGGGAGTATTCAAGAATGGTACGGTATTTCAGTTCCCGCTCCAGGATCTCCCGTTCACTCCCTTTTTCCTGGGTAATGTCCCGCACAAAAAGCCAGATATTTTCAGATCCGTCATCAGCACCTTTCCATCTCAAAGCATGTACTTCCGTGATGACCATGCCGCCGTCAGCCTGCATGAACTCCTTCTCATACTTTCTCTCTGCACCATCCTCAAGCAGTTCGCTGAAGATCTTTTTTTCCAGCGGTTGCCAGAAAGAAGGGGTCACATCCCAGTACCTCTTCTTCCCGATGCTATCCTCTTCATAGCCCAAAAGTTTTCTCACAGAATGATTGCTCTCCAGGATATTCCCGGCAGTATCAATGACCAGGATCCCTTCGTGCATATTCTCCAGGAGATCCCGGAACCTGTGCTCCGAACGCCGCAGGCCATCCATAATATGGTTTTTCTCTGTCACCTCTGTAAACCAGAGGATCACATTGCCCTCGACAGAAGAATAATAACTGTTCACCAGACAATCCCGTACGACATTGTCAGGACAATGCAACGTCACCTCAGCGATCGTATTGTTCTCATCGCCCTCCCGGATCTTATTAAGTAACAGCTTACCGGCTATATCCGAATCCCGGAATACAGGAACGTCCCGGATACTTTTCCCCCGGAGCTGATCAAGATCAAGCCCGATCTTTTCCGACAAGGACCTGTTGATCTGGACAAATTTCATCTCCCGGTCCAGCACAGCAATACCGAGGGGTGAGAACTCCAGGATCTCCCACATGAAAGCCTCCATATCCCGGATCTTCTTCTCCGCTTCCACCTTTTCCTCTATCGGAGTGATAAAATTGAGCGTAGCCGGCTGCCCCTGCCACTCAATGCGGTATCCGGTGATCCTCATCCAAAGTTCTTCTTTCTCAGGAATGCTCAGACGAAAAGTGTATGAAACATTATCCAGTTCCCCATTTAACCGCTTTTCCCTTTTATCCAGAATAAGATCCCGGTCGTCAGGATGGATAAATTCCCAGTACGAATGTTCGCGAAGATATTCTTTCTCCTGCCCAAAGACCTCTGCGACCCTGTCATTGAAAAATACAAGATGATCCCCCTGGGTCACGAGAATGAGTTCTTCAGCCGAACGGAAAATCCTCTCCAACAACCCGTAATCCGGAAGATCCGTTTTCTGCGCACCTTTCTGTTTTCTTTCCAGTAAAGAAAGCATGAACAGGAATTGCTCCTCATCCTCCGGCTCCAGATAGCTCACCCGCATGCCCCGGGGGAGTCGTCCTTCAGGAAGACGGGGATGCCCCACCAGAGCCAGCGGAGGAAGGTTATCTTCTGTCCCTTCAAAGGAAGGGATCTCCACCCCCGGAAAGATCACCAGCAGGGATGCGCTTTCTTCCCCGATCAGCTTTTTCAATGCTCCCCCGTCGGTTATACTCTTTATCTCAACAGACATACCCTGCTCCCGCACCAAAGATTTCCAGCGCCCGGAAAGAG
This sequence comes from Bacteroidales bacterium, assembly GCA_015486475.1. Classification (GTDB taxonomy): domain Bacteria; phylum Bacteroidota; class Bacteroidia; order Bacteroidales; family VadinHA17; genus DRPN01. Next base: position 2,626 of record WFRO01000361.1, on the reverse strand, counting down.
CTGAAGCCCCCTTATTCTCTAAAAATATAACAACAGATACGTCATTCATAGTCCGGGGATTGATCAACAGGATGGCCGGATCAGTTCCTGTTTCAAATTTTTTACACTAACTTACTTTTTTCTTACACAAACCTACTCCTTTTTGTTGTAAAGATACAAAGGAAGCATGAAATAAACCAAAAACCATTCTTCACAATATCCGGTCAGGCTTCCTTTTTTCAGGTCCGGCAGGTCAGGACCTTCCCAAAAAAAAGGGAGCCGGGCTTCCGGCTCCCTCCTCAGCATCATGTGTCATTCTTTAACTTAAACCTAAAATTTAACTTACCAAACTTTGGCTCTACGAAGAATAGTGTTCTTAATGTTACCCTCAATAAAAATAACGATTTTCTTTATAAAATGTTACAAGTATGAAAAAAAAATTAAAAAAAATATGTCTCATACTCATACGACACTTATATACAATGTTTTACAAAAGGTAAAATTCTCCTGCTCCTGCCGTATATACATACAGGATCTGTATAAAATGCAAAGATCAAAATTCCAGGTTGATCCCGGCCATAAAATGGATCCCTGCCTGGGGGAAATAACCATCCATCACTTTGTGCTGATCATTCTCATAATACTGATAAACCCAGGCATTGGTTTCGTATTTTACATTGAAGAGGTTCTGTATGGTCCCTCTGATCTCCAGTTTTTTGAAGATACCGGTCCTGATATGCAGGGAGAGATTGAGATCATTGAGAAAATAGGGATCCAGCTTCCTTTCTTCACTGGAAGTATTGTCAATATACTGCTTCCCCACATAACGGGCCAGCCAGCTCAGATCCAGCATTCCAAAGAACCGGTAGGTAAAAGTATTGTTCGCGATCACATTGGGGGAAAAAGAGATGTCCGTAGTGCCCAGATAAAAGGAGCGTTGCGACCAGGTATCCCAGTCGTCTACATATTCGGTAAAATTCAGGATCTTGTTGCGGCTCAGGGTAACATTGGCATTCCATGAAAAATTTTGTGTTATCTGTGCCATACCGGTGATCTCAAGGCCCAGACGGTAGCTTTTAGGCACGTTGGTCATGATGGGGATGCCCACATCGTTGATCTTGCCGGTCATCACCAGCTGGTCTTTGTAATTCATGTAATACAGGTTCGCATGAAAAGTAGCCACCCCTGCCTTCAGGGCTATTCCCGCCTCCAGGTCACGTAAGACTTCGGGCCTGGGCTCAGGCCCCTCTGCAGGAGCTTCCTTGAAATCATACCGTGTCGGTTCCCTGTGTGCCACGGCAAAAGAGGCGTACAATGACAACAGGGAGGAAAGATCACTGGTGATCCCCGCCTTGGGATTGAAAAAAAGATAATGGTGGGCCTGTGTGAGATCCCGCTGATCATCGTCGGGTCCCTCCATCCTGTAAGCGATCCCGCGTAACTGAAGATCGGCATAAAGATACATACCTGAGATCAGTTCATAATCCGCTTTGGAGTATATATTGTATTCCTGCTTCAGCCCTTTGTTGTCATACCACCGGTAACCTTTTTCCCCGTTGCTGAAATACCGTGCCCAGATGACCGTACCGTAATGAGCACCATCATAATAATTCCATCCTCCCCCCGTATTGAGAGAAAGACGGGATCTTTTCCATTTCAGATTGCCGGTAAGTCCATACATATCATTGTTCAGCCATTTGCGCCGTATCAGATCGGTAGTGGTAATGGTATCCCCCGCCGGCAGGATGACATCATCCAGAAGATAATAGGACAGATCCTGATCCTCCTTGTATTGCTCGTAATATCCCTTTCCCTTGATATAGAACGCCGCCAGGTTCAGCCAAAGCGGCCGGGCAAACTCTTTGGAATAAAAAAGCTGCACATGGTTCTGCAGGTAGTTGTCGGTCTCATTGTCATAATAGCGAACGTCCCCCTCCTCATCAGTATATTCGCCCATTCCATTGTAGCGGCGGTTGGTCTTCAGCATATACCCCGGCACGCCATCCCAGGCCTGATAGGTCTTTTCCTTGCCAGCCATCACCACCAGCCGGACAATATCCTTTTTTTTGCTGTGCCAGGCACCCGTAAAAGCCAGGGAGCCCAAATCAGAGGAAGCCCGGTCGATATACCCGTCAGAGACGATCTTCGACAGACGTACATCAAAGGAAAATCCTTTTTTCAGCAAACCGGATCCCAAAAGCAGGGTGTTCCTGAAAGTGTGAAATGAACCACCAAAGGAGGAGATCGCGGCATAAGGGTCCTTCTTCAGCGAAAAGGTATGGATGTTAACACTGGCCCCGAAGGCTCCGGCACCATTGGTAGAAGTGCCCACACCACGCTGTACCTGAATGTCCGACACGGAAGAAGCCAGGTCGGGCATGTCCACCCACCATACTCCGTGACTCTCCGGGTCGTTCTGTGGAATACCGTTTATGGTCACGTTGATGCGGGAGAGATCTGTCCCCCGTATCCGGAAGGCCGTATAACCCACACCCGCTCCGGCATCAGAAGTCACCACAACAGAAGGAAGCGACTTGAGGATATACGGCATGTCCTGACCGGTATTCTTCTCTTTTACCTCCCTCCCCGGCACATTGGTATAAGTCACCGGTACTTCGTCGCCGGCCCGGACACCCGACACCACCAC
>WFRO01000360.1 GCA_015486475.1 Bacteroidales bacterium | reverse complement strand
GTTCATGGAAGAGGCAGAACAACGTTTTACCCGGATCATCCGCAGCCACGGCATCCCTCCGGATCCTTCCTTTATCCGGGGCACCGGCCCCCTGACGATCCCGCCACACAGCAGGGTTTCCCTGCTCCTGGACCATTCCGTACATACCACGGGCTATCCCAAACTTATCTACAGCAAAGGGAAAGGCAGCCGTATCAGGATCACCTATGCGGAAGCACTATATAAAAAGAACCCTGTCACCCGCATCAGCGACGGCAACACGATCCTGTACGACCTGAAAGGCAACCGCAATATCTTTACGGACAAAGAGATCCGGGGTATTTACGATATCATCCTCCCTGACGGAGGAGACAAAAGGAAATTCGTCCCCTGGGGAAGAAGGACTTACCGTTTTGTACAGTTTAACATCCGTACCGGCAATGAGCCGCTGGTGCTGGAGGATTATCATAGTATTTACACGGTCTATCCCTTCAGGGAAAAAGGAAAATTCATCTCCAACGATACATTGCTGAACAAGATCTTTGAAGTTTCCTGGAGAACGCTTCGCAACTCGGCAGCCGAGACCTTCATGGATCCTTATTACGAGCAGCTACAATATATTGGTGATACACGCATCGAAGCGCTCATATTCCTGTATGTCTCCGGCGACGACCGGCTGATGCGAAAGGCGCTTTGCCAGTTTGACGATTCGCGGGTGCCCCTGGGGCTCACACAGAGCAGGTATCCCGCCTATATCACCCAGATCATCCCGCCTTACTCGCTCATTTGGATCGATATGATCCACGACTATTTCCTGTACCGGGACGACCCCGGTTTCCTGTCCCGGTTCCTTCCCGGCATGCAGGACGTGCTGGGATGGTTTGCAGGAAAAACGGACAGCACCGGGCTGCTGACGCATCTGGAATGGTGGAACTTCACCGACTGGGCCAAAGGGTTCATGAACGGCATCCCTCCCGGCGCCGATGACGGCTATTCTGCCAATATCTCCCTGCAATACGTGCTGGCCTTACAGAATGCCGCCGATATTTTTGAATATTTCGGCCGGGAAGAAGAAGCTGCCGGATACAGGGCACAGGCCGGTCGGATCATCCGGGCCGTAAACGAACGTTGTTTTGATGAAAGGAAAGGCTTTTTCGCCGAAACTCCGGCGAAAAAGATCTTCTCCCAGCACACCAACATCTTCGCCATCCTCACCGATGCCCTGCTCCCGCAGGAACAACCGGCCCTGATGGAAAAGATCCTGACCGATACCTCCCTGATCCAAAGCACCATCTATTTCCGGTTCTATCTCTTCAGGGCCCTGCAGAAAGCAGGCCTTGCCGGCCGTTACACCACCATGTTGGCTCCCTGGGAGCGGATGATCCGCAACGGCATGACCACTTTCGGCGAGACAGACGTGAACCCCCGTTCCGAATGTCACGGATGGAGTGCCAGTCCGGCCTTTGACCTCCTGCACACCGTCGCCGGTATCTATCCCGGCACGCCGGGGTTCAAAACGGTCACGGTAGCGCCGGCACCGGGGAACCTGCAACAGTTCCATGCAGAGATGCTCCTGCCCACCGGCATGATCAGCATGGACCTTAAAAAACGCGGCTCCGCCTATACGGTCACCCTGGTGCTGCCGGAGAAACAGAGTGGCACCCTCCTCTGGCAGGGGGAAAAGACACCCCTCCATCCGGGGAAACAGGTCCTTCATCTTAAAAAACCTTCTCATCCTGTACGCTCAGGATCGATACAAAAATGAACACTGTTTTTCGGAACATATCGCTTTTTCTTCTTTTCTTCCTGGCAGGAAGCCCGCTTGCATTTGCCCAGCCACCGGTTGAGGGTCCGGTGTCGCAGAAACCCGTAAAGAGCCTGCTCACCCCCTTTCGTCTGCCGCTCCCCTCCGACCTGACGGACATCCGTTATATCGACCTGGACGGGGATGGTGATCCCGATATCCTGCAGGCTGTCATCGCCGGTAATATCCCGGTCCGGTGGATCGACGATGACGATGACATGAAAAAAGGAGACCTCGAAGGAGACACCGACAGCGACTGCCTGATGGTGGACCTGAACAGGGACGGGAAGTACGGAGGAGAGCTGGACCTCATCATCGACTGGGATGACGAGAACAGGGACGGCAGGGCCGATCTGCAGGTGCTGGTGGAGAATTCAAAGATCAACTACAAAGGCAAGTGGAGATCCCACATCGTCTATATGTTCGACACTGACCACGATAATGTCTTTAATTATGTGGACTGGCACAAATTCAAGCTGGAGGCGTGGGATCACAAAGGCCGCTGTTTTTTCTACCAGGATTATATGGGACAGAGCATGATGCTCAAGACCCACATTTCCACTTTTTCGATCCATGATCTCCGGTACAACTGGGAAAACCCATTCCTTTTTTATGATGAGGATAAGGACGGCCTCACCGAGATGGCCATCCGGCTGGTGGATGAACCGGAACAGGTAAAGATCAGCAAAAAGGAGGAAGAACGTCACGACGGGGACAAATACTACACTTTCGAGTTCTCTAAGAGGATCTCTCTCGTTCAGATGACCTTTGATCTGGACAATGACAACGGGCCCGGTAATGAGTTTGATTATGATATGAGCCTGCAATTCAGGGGGAAAGGATTCCCCTACGATGACCAGGTCCACCGTTACCGCAGTCTGCGGGGACTTCCTGCTGCCGACACCCTTTTTTATGATCCCCGCTGGAGGAAGATGGATGAGCTGGTCTTCTGTGATCACCAGGCGGCATGGCCTCTCACCTTTGACCGGGGATCCTGGTCATCCTGCTGGATGGTCTTCGACGAGGATGACGACTGTCAGCGCTGGGAACGTGTGGAGTTCTACAAGCCCCTCGACCCCTTCATCCATGGGGCCGGCAAAGGAGGGCTGGATGACAACCCACAGGCCGATGTGAGTGGCGACCGCGGAGAATGGGACCAGGATTTCTCCGGAAAAGGGAACCTTTATATCAGTCCCATGGACGGCAAGCTGCACCTCTACGGCGCCGAGAAAGGTTACTGGCGCATCGACCAGATGGCCAGATACTTCCAGGGATGGCAGGGATGGAGAGGACTGAACATACAGCCGCAGGACATGATCTTCGAAGAACCGGACCGGTTCGCTACGATCAGATACCGGGACACCGATGGCAACGGCTTCTTTGACGCCATGGCCTTTGATATGGACGGGGATCACAAATGGGAAGAGATCATCCGTCTTAAAGACCTGGGGATAGCGGATACTGCAGCCATCCTGATCACAAAAGATCTGGGATACCAGGGACTGCAAAAGGTTTTTGGAGATCTTGCGGAAAAGATGTGGGACAGAGCGGTCCGGGCCCTGGCAGTGGCGAACAAATACCATCTGAACACTTCCTGGTATGCCGTGATGCAGCGACCTGCCACCCTTCAGCAAAAATACTTTTTCGGTTTCTGGGTCAACTGGTATATCTACCATGATCTCCTGCATATGGCCGGCTTACGCAAGGACAAGGATCTGACCCGCAGGTTGCAGAAAGCCTATTTCAGCGGAGATTGGGGCATGGCATTGTAGACCCCTGATCTGCCGGGAGAGAGGATAAATTTCAATATCTTTGTTGCATGGCAGGCTATAGATCATCCGGGATTTTAACTGTTCTTTCGACCCTGTTCCTCCTCGTCCAGTGTGCCGTGCCTGCGACCACAGCAGAGCCGGAACTGGATTTCTACCATTATTACACCAAAGACGGTCTGCCTCACAACTACATCTACAGCATCCACCAGGACAGCAGGGGGTTTATCTGGGTGGGCACACGCAACGGCCTGGGCCGCTTCGACGGGTATGAGTTCGTCACCTATGACCCGGAGTCCTCCAGGTACGGACCCGTTCCGGCCTATGTCACCCGGATCCTTGAGGATGAAGACAGCACCCTGTGGCTGCTGACCCCCGACAACAGTATCTTTTATTTCCGTCCTGCCACAGAGCATTTTTTTTATCTGAATAACAAGAATACCCTGGTCTGGCCCGGCCACGATGAATATGCCTGGATCCTTTTCGGGACAAACCTTTACCGCATCTCCCGGGATCTCCTTCTCTCCCACTCCGCCCTCTACCGGAACCCCGAGCCCGGCAAACTGAGGCTCATCTTCCGGGACAAAGGGAACAGGCTGTGGATCTATGATGCTTTCGACGAAAATGATCTGAAGAAACTGGCAGGCCGGGCCCTGACCGTTTTCCACCTGCCGGTTCCCGACCCGGGTACGTTCTATGTCAATGACCTGAACGTGGACGATGAGGAAAATGTATGGATATCTACTTTCAACAACGGCCTCATCCGGGTGTTCCCCGACGGCACCATCTCCTTCTACAACACATTCCCGGGAAGTACCGGCAGACTGACCATCAATCACGTATATACGGTCTTTGACCATTCGCCGGAGAGATTGTGGATCGGTACCATGAACGGATTGTGTATCCTGAACAAAAAAACCAACACCATTGTGAAGGTACTCAAGGATCCGGGCAATCCGGAAAGCCTGAGTGACAATGTTGTCACAGCTTTCTGCCGCGACCGCTCGGAAACGGTCTGGATAGGCACACGCTTTGGTCTCAACAGGCTGTTGCAGAGAAAATTCCGGCATTTTTCCCACCTGAACAACAGGAACAGCCTTATCAACAATAATGTTCATGCATTTAATGAGACCCGCGATCACCGGATCTGGATCGCCACCAGCAGCGGTCTGGATCTCTTTAACAAAGAAAAAGGATCATTTGTCCATTATCCTGTGGTGGAGAACCGGCCCGGCGCACTCCATGCTTCTCCCATATCCCTGGGAAAAGACGGTAAAGGGGATCTCGTGATCGGTACCTGGAGGGGGGGACTGGTGATCCTGGATGTAAAAACAAAACGGTTCAGGGAATACAAGCACCGGCCCGGCGATCCGGCATCCATCCTGAACAACAATGTCTTCTCGATCTGCCGTGACCACCAGGGAAGGTTGTGGATAGGCACGTGGGCAGAGACCGGCGAGGAAGGTGGACTTGAACTTTTCGATCCTGTGAAAGGCTCTTTCCGGCATTACAAATACCTGCCGGGAGACAAAGGCAGTATATCCGGTAACAGGATCAGTTGTATTCTGGAAGATCCGGACCACCGGCTGTGGATAGGTACCTATCACGGTCTGAACCTCCTGACGAACGAGGAGAAAGGTCTCTTCAGGCATTATCTCCACGATGCTGCCGACTCATCCTCCCTGAGCAACGACCGGGTAACATCATTGTATATGGACAAACAGGGGACCCTGTGGATCGGAACGAAGCACGGACTCAACCGCATGGACCCTGTACGGGAAGGTTTCTCCGTCATCACCACAAAAGAGGGACTACCCTCCAATTCCATCAAGGCCATAGAAGAAGACCTGCACGGAAACCTGTGGATCAGCACCAACAAAGGCATGGCCGAGATCATCCGCGACAGCGTGGATCAAAATATCGTGAGGATCAAAAAGTTCGACGTGGAGGACGGACTGCAAGACGAAGAGTTCCTGGAGCGATCTTCCCTGCGTTGCAGCGACGGCACTATGCTTTTCGGCGGCACCAATGGGTTCAACCTGTTCGTCCCCGACAGGATCGTGGACAATCCTATTCCACCGGTCTGTCTGATCACCGGCCTCCGCATTTTCCAGAAACCGGTCTACCCCCATGAGAAAGTGCTGGGACGCATCATCCTGACCAAACCCGTCACCGAAACGCAGGAGATCACCCTGCATCACAAGCACAACGTCTTCACCATAGAGTTCACCGGCCTGCATTACGAATATCCCGAGAAGAACAAGTATGCCTATATGCTGGAAAACTTCGACAAAACCTGGCAATACACCGATGCCACACGCAGGGAAGCCACCTACACCAACCTGGACGGAGGGAAATATATTTTTAAAGTAAAAGCTGCCAACAGCGACGGCGTCTGGTCGGAGAAACCCGTCGAACTGGTCATCAACATCATCCCTCCTTTCACCCGGACCATCGCGTTCAAGTTCCTGATCTTCTCCCTGATCGTACTGGTGGTCTTCCTCTATTTCGAAGCACGCCTGCTGATCACACGCCGGCAGAAAAAACTGCTCCAGATGCAGGTGGCAGTGAGAACTAAGGAGATCCAGCGGCAAAAGGATGAGATCCTCCAGCAAAAGGAGAAGATCGAACACCAGGCCCACGAGATACGGCGGATGAACGAGCTCCTGAAAAAGCATAATATCAAGCTGTCGGAACAACTGAAAGGGCTCTCTGAGGCACGCATCATGCAGAAACTCCTCGATTACAATGAGTTCAAAAAGTTCTTCCCCGACAGGGACGCCTGCTATAAGCTGCTGGCCGAGGTCAAATGGGGCAAAGGGTTCACCTGCCGGAAGTGCGGAAGCACGAAATACAGCGTCGATGAACCTTTCGTGAGAAGATGCAAGGTGTGTAACTACAAAGAATCGGTGACAGCCGGCACGATATTCCATCACCTGCGGTTCCCCATCGAAAAGGCACTGTACATCCTGGTCATCACCAGCACCGGCAGGAACATCAATATCAGCCAGCTCTCCAAGACGCTGGACCTGCGCATGAAGACCTGCTGGGCATTCCATAACAAGGTGAAGAAGTACATGGAACAGCGACGAAAGAAATACCGCCGCAAAAGAGGATCGTGGATGGACCTGTTACTGCTGGAAGAGAAGAGGGATACTCCCAACAAATAGAAGGCAAGGTTTTTTTACGGGTATATATTACGGTCAGGAAAATACCTATTTAAATAGGTATTTTAATAGGTAATTAAATAGATATTTAAATACCTATTTATGATTTATTACGGTAGTGTACCTAATGTTAATCCTCAACCTGGAACATCATATTATCAGCAAAGATATCCTGGAAACGGGGGTTGCTCTCGAGGGAGAGGTGTGCGGTCTTCCGCAGGATCCTGTCAACGCGTTCTCCGTCTTCAAAAAGCAGCATCTTGGTGCCGAGGAGGGCTGTATTCCCCATTTTGATGATCTTCTCTTCGGGGAAATCCAGCAACCCTATGCGGGCGGTATTTGTGAGGTTGATAAATGTGCCGAAGGCTCCTGACACATAGACATTGCTTATATCCTGCGGGCTATACCCCAGCTTGTCCATGAGGATATGCAGTCCGGAAGCTATGGCGCTCTTGGCCAGCTGCAGTTCCCTCACATCTTTCTGGGTCAGGAAGACCTCCTGCGTGAGAGGAAGCCGCTCTTTATCCCCGGTGATCCTGCCGCCGGCATCTATCTCTCCCTTCTCCAGGAAGACGGCGATGGCATCTATCAGTCCGCTGCCACAGATCCCCCTGGCTTTCTCATTTCCGATAGCATGGATCCTGATCTCTCCATTTTCGAGGGCCACCGAGGAGATGGCACCGGTAGTCGCCCGCATGCCCATGTGGATATTGGTGCCTTCGAAGGCAGGACCGGCGGCCGTCGAAGCACACAGGATACGGTCGCGGTTGCCCACGACGATCTCCCCGTTGGTGCCCAGATCGACCAGGATCACAGGGTCCTCGCTCTCGTCCAGGCCGGTGGCCACGATCCCGGCCAGGATGTCGCCTCCCACAAAACTCCCCAGGACCGGCAGGAAAAGGATCTCCGTATGATCTGCAGGCAACCCCAGCTCTTCGGCTGTAAAACGGCATGCATCGCCATGCGGAGTCTCAAAAGGATAGGAAGCCATGGGAGTCAGGTCGCGACCGCAAAAAAAATGGTGCATCACCGTGTTGCCGGCGATAAGGATCTTTTCCGGAGGGGTTCCCCCCGTTTTCCTGAGCAGGCGTCCTGTCATGGCAGCGAATTTTTCACGTATCAGCCGGGTCAGCTCATCAGCCCCCTGCTGCAGTACCGCATATTCAATGCGGGAGATCACATCCCCTCCGTAGCGGGCCTGGGGGTTGACATCCGTCTCCACGGCCACCACCTCTCCGCTCTCCAGGCTCACCAGCTGTGCCACAAGGGTGGTAGTACCCACGTCGAAGGCGATCCCGTATCCCGGGCGGGGATGAAAATGAAAGGGAGAGCTGTCGGCCAGAATGAAAGTATCGAACTGTCCGATCTCCAGGGTAACGTCCGCTATCACACTGCTGCGGCAGGCCAGACGCCAGGGATCTTTCAGCCCCAGCTTCTTCAGTGCCCTTTTGTGCTCATCATCCAAAGAGACACTCCCCTGCAACACCTTCACCCTGCATCCCCCGCACAAACCTTTTCCGCCACACGGGAATTCCACGCCATACGGGAACAGAACGTCTTTCAGCGGCGTGCCGGCCTGAACCCGGATCTGTTTCCCCAAAGGTTCCAGACGTACGGTATAATGGTGTTCCATGGAGGAAGTGTGGAGTGTGGAGTGTGGAGTGTGGAGTTACTGAGACTTCACAAACCAGGAACTTTGAACTATGAACTATGAACTGTGAACTATGAACTACGAACTCTGAACCAGCCCGTCCAGGAACTCCGTAGCACCCTGCGGATCCGGGGAGTAGAAGTCGGCGCCTATCTGGTCGCAGAAATCCTGGGAGAGAGGGGCTCCGCCCACCATCACAATGGTGTCGGGGTTCATGGCTTTGATCTTCTCCGTGATGCCTTTCATGTTGACCATGGTGGTGGTCAGCAGGGCGGACATCCCTACGAGCGCTCCGGGGTGTTCTTCGAGGGCTCCTTTAAATTTCTCAAAAGGGGTATCGGCACCGAGGTCCACCACTTTCCAGCCGGCTCCTTCGACCATCATGCCCAGCAGGTTCTTCCCTATGTCGTGCAGATCGCCCTGTACCGTACCCAGAATGACGGTACCTTTCTGTTTTACGGATCCCGACCTGAAAAAAGGCTCAATATGTTTCATGGCGGCTTTCATAGCTTTGGCAGCCATCAGCATCTCCGGCACGAAAGCTCTGCCGGCACTGAAATCCTCTCCGATCAGGTGCATCCCTTTCACCAGGGCTTGTTGCAATACCTCATCGGGGGTAAAGCCCATTTTCAACGCCTCGGCTGTCAGCTCATCGGCTCCATCCTGGCCTTTCATATCGGGAGGATACGGGGAATTTTTGTCCGCCTTACCCCGCTTCACGGCGATCGTCAGTTTTTCAAGAATATCTTCCATTACAAAATGATTTTTTATTCGGAACCTCAAAGATAATTATATTTTTTTTCGCGCACCCTCCCTCTCACTCCTTATCACCTGCTTTCACCCAATCTGTCGTAAATTTCCGGAACCGGATGGTTTGGTACCTGTCAGCTTCATACAGCAAACCGATCTCTCCGCCGGGAAGCACCGTCATGCAGGAATAAGCAAAGAAGCCGGGCACAATGGTCCGGGCATATTTCCAGGTTTTCCCGTCGTCATCACTCATCCGCACCACACCGTGATCACGTGCCTTTGTGTTGGCCGGGGATGCCTGCAGGATCAGGCCTTCCCCTCCATCCTTCTCCTCGTACCTCAAAAGCGATCCCTGACAGGCAATGCCCGGCAGGCCTGTATCCACCTTCATGTTCGACCAGATCCTTCCACCATCCCTGCTCACCGACACCTGCCGGTGATCGCCCCCCTGATTCCTGGCCACAAGCAGGATGCTGCCGTCGGACAGCTCAGCCACCTGTGCTTCATTGCCGTATCCTGTCATCCCTTCCCGGTGAATGTCATTGCTGATCTTCCAGGAGACGCCGTTGTCATCGCTCCAGGCCACACCATTGGTCCATCCCCGTATGTCATCAGTGATTTTTTGCGTAAAATAGAGGGGAATGATCACCCTGCCCTTATATTTTCCATGTTTCAACTGGATCCCAATGCCGGGGCTGCCTACAGCGATCATGTCATGCGGCCGTATCAGGTGGGTGATGTCGCGGGGCCGGCTCCAGGTGACCCCGTCATTGTCACTGTACACCAGCCACGAATGCGTATTGCGCGGCCCGTCATAACCTTCGTCAGCGATCTGGATCCATCCATTGCTGCGTGAATGAATACCATACGGGAATTCCTGAAAGATCAACAGGATCCTGCCGTTGTTCAGCACGACCGCCACCGGATCGTTCAGGGAATTTTTTCCGTAATCCGCAATGACCTGAATGGGATCCCAGGTTTTTCCGCCATCCAACGACCTTCTCAGCACGATGTCATTCTGGGCATGATCGCCCAGTCCCACACGCCGCTCGGCAAAGGCCAGCAATGTGCCCTTTTGTGTGGTCACCAGTGAAGGGATCCGGTAATCATATTGGGAGCCCCCCATGCCATGATGGTACACGATCGTATCTCCGGAAGCTTGTGAAAAGATGTTTGCCGGCATCAACAGCATCCATACAATGAACAGTTTCGTTATTCTCATAATTTTATTTTTTACCATGCTCTAAAATACGGTATATTCTTCAAATTATGGAATATTATTATACCCATGACATCAAATTTACCTTAACCTCTTTGCGTTCATTGCGAAAATCTTTGCGTCCTCCGCGTGAAGCCCTTTAAAAATTCGAAAAACTTCCATATTATCTTATCATCGCCTCATCGCTGCCTATGTTTCTTCCATCATTCCATTTTTCCATTTTTCCATTTTTCCATTCATCCATTCTTCCTTATCTTTCGGGATTAAAAAAAACAACAGATCATGACCGGAAAAGAACTTGTAACCCAGGCCATACATCTCGAAAAGACACCCCGTACTCCCTGGGTTCCTTTTGTGGGTGTACATGGCGGAAAACTTCTCGGACTGGACGCCACGACATACCTGCGATCAGGAGATCATATTTTCAATGGCGTTTCCAAAGCAATAAAAGAGTACGATCCCGACGGCATCCCGGTGGTCTTCGACCTGCAGGTGGAGGCCGAAGTGCTGGGATGCGACCTGATGTGGGCTGATGACAATCCCCCGTCGGTAGCTTCCCATCCGCTGAGCGAAGGGAAAAAGCTGGAAGATCTGAAGATCCCCACCCTGGCCGACGGTCGCATAGGGATGATCATGGATGTGACGCGACGGCTGCGGGAGGCCCATCCGGATGTGGCCCTGTACGGGCTGATCACCGGGCCCTTCACCCTGGCCCTGCACCTGCTGGGCACCGACGTGTTCATCAAAATGCTGGAAGAAGAAGATTATGTGCACCGGGTCATGGAATTCGGCAAGCAGGTGTGTATGTTCATGGCAGAGGAGTACATCAAAAACGGCTGTGATGTGATCGCCCTGGTGGACCCGATGACCAGCCAGATCAGTCCCGAGCAGTTCCGGCAGTTTGTCACCACGCCGGCTACAGAGATCTTCGACTTCATCCGGCAGCAGGGAGCTCTGAGCTCTTTCTTTGTCTGCGGATATGCCCAGCAGAACATCGAGGCCATGTGCGAATGCAAACCGGACAACGTCTCGATCGATGAGAACATCCCCCTGGACTATGTGCGGGAGGTGGCCCTGCCCATGGGGGTAAGCTTCGGAGGCAACATGAAGCTCACCGTGGTATTGCTGATGGGCTCGCCGGAAGACTGCCAGGTGCATGCTCTGGAGTGCATGGAACAGGCAGGAGACAAGGGTTTCATCCTCGCTCCCGGATGCGACCTGCCCATGGACACGCCCCCGGAGAACCTCAAAGCGGTCACACAACTGGTGCATGATGATTACCAGCAGGAGGTGATCCGCACCCTCATGGAGAACCAGCCGGAAGAGGAAAAGCTGCCCGATATGAGCGAGTACGGCCAGACGGACAAGGTGATCGTGGATATCATCACCCTGGCCTCCGAGTCATGTGCTCCCTGCAAATACATGGTGGATGCCGTCAAGAATGTAGCTCCGGAATTTGAAGGGATCCTGGAGTGGCGGGAACACTCCATCAAGAAGATGGAGGCGGTCAACTTCATGAACGCCCTGATGGTTCGGAGTCTCCCCACCATCTGTATCGACGGGAAGATCGCTTTCACCTCCAAGATCCCGCCGCGCAGCGTACTGATACAGGCCATCCAGAACCGTATCAACGAAAAGCTGAAGCTCAAGCTGAGCCAGAAACATCCCGAGCTGCTGCTCTTCACTACTGACAAGGAAGAAGAGGAGAAGCTGCATGAGATCACGGCCGAAGCGATCAACCAACTGGGGGCCGACGTGGACATACGCCACATCACCGATGAAAAGATCATACGCTCCTACGGCATACACAAAACACCTGCGATCATGACGGTCAGCTACAAGCTGAAAAGCCAGGGACGCATCCCCTCGGTGGATGTGGTGCGGGAGTGGATCAAGGAAGTGATGTGAAGGATGAAGGATGATCGATGAATGTCGAATGTCGAACGAGGAGCGATGAATTGCTGTCAAGAGCC
>WFRO01000359.1 GCA_015486475.1 Bacteroidales bacterium | reverse complement strand
GTACAGTCGGCCACGGCAGCGATCTTCAGATGGCCGGTCTGGTTGATCCAGTAGAAATCACCGCTGACAATGTCGCGCGGCCGGAAAAAGACAAAAGAAGAGGGGAAAACCGTGGACAGTAATCTGCCGGAGGGCAACATGGCTTTCTGTATGTACCAGGAATACCGGAGGCTTTCGTCTATAGACTTTGCCTGCTCCCGGATCTTTTGCTCAGCCAGCTTGATCTCTGTAACGTCGTTGCCGTATATGTGCACGGATCTCAGGGCTGGCACACCCTTTAATACCAAATTATAATACCGGCCGTGGAGGAGGATGGTCACCCGCAGTTCCTCAGCGTCTGAGATGATCTTCCGTAGATCGGTCGAACCAAGATCCGGGATAAGATCTCCCAGCGCCTTTCCTTCCGGGACCGTTGTTTCCAGCATCCTTTCCGAAGCTTTGTTGGAATCGATGATGATCCCCCGGGCACTGACCCGGAAAAGGGGCTGGGGGTTATATCGTGCAAAGAGGGCCAGGCTCTCGAGGATCTCGTCATCCGACTCTTCCGTAGTAATAACCCCCGCCAGCTCCCATCTCGTTTTATCCTTGCAGACAGGACATTGGGCGATCTCCTCCCCCACATGAACATGGTATTCTGTCTTGCCGCAGGACTTACATGAAAGATCTCCTGTGATGTGGGATACTTTCCCCGGTTTCAGGGAAGTAAAAGCCAGTATTGAGGAGTAGGCCGTGACCAGATAAGGCACAAGAAAGGTCAGGAAAACACGGCCGGCATGGACATCGCGGAAAGATAGACGCGAAATGATCTCAGGATGATTGATGAGATTCAAAAGGATCCCCACCGCTAAGCCAATCATAACCGCTCTCTCCTGGATATTCTTTCTCGCAAAGATCCTGAAATAAAAAGCAGTTTTTTCTCCGGGGGTCATGTTCAACAGATCTTCTTAATGATCCAGTTTCTCATGGACAAGTTTTTTCAGATCGTCTACATCCAGCTCATAATAGATCTTTTTGCCCTGGACTTCGATCCCTTTATCCAGCAGAAGGCTTTGCTTCTCATACTGTGAGCAGGCATCACACATCATCTTATGCATCTTCAACTGGAACTTCTCCCTGAAAGTCAGTCCGTGATGGAGCTTTTTCTCTATCAGCTCCGTGGCTTTCAGACAGGAAAGGAACAGCACATGCATTAACTTTTTCATTGTGATCAGTTCATTTTAAAGTAGACGGCTTTCATTCATTAAACCAGTTATCCTCGATACACTCACGGAGTTGCAGTTTTGCCCTGTGTATGATCTGCCAGTAATTGGTCGTGGATAATCCCACAGCCTGACAGATCTCCTCCCCTTTTTTTCCGGAGAGATACTTCAGCTTGACGCAGGTGTTCCAGGTGTCCGGCAGGGCATCCAGACATGCCGCCAGGACGGCCAGGAAATCCTCGTCGTGCAACAGATGCTTTTCATCCTCGTGCCAGTGTTGCGGACGTTTCTCTTTTTTCCAGCTTCCATCCTTATCAAACAGTTCTGAAAGGATATGGCTGCCGGTGGTCACCGGTTGTTTGTCTTTTTTCCGGTAAGTATCGATGATCTTATGGTTCAGGATGGAAAAGAGCCACGTTCTGGGAGAGCTGTCCCCCTTGAAAGAATCCATCTTTTCGGCAGCCACCAGAAAGGTATCCTGCACCAGGTCTTTGGCAGCTTCCCGGTCGGATATCTTGAACGCCGCCCAGGAATAGAGGTCTGCCGTGTACTCATCCACCCATTGGGATAATATGTCGGAATTTTCTGCCATTATGAGAAAACAGGAACGAATAAAAGTAGATAATCAAAGTGAGCTTTCATAATCGTTCATCAAAAAATATCATTGTTTACAGAGGAGGAGGTAATATGTCGTATGTTGGCAACATACGACATTTATGATCTCCCTGTCACTTTTACAAACATGACCCCGGATATCTTCAGGAAGAAATAAAAGGGTTATATTTGTTTAAACAAAAAAGATCATGAAGTACACAAAACTAGGCAAAAATGGTCCGACGGTCTCCACCGTTGGTTTTGGAGCGTGGGGTATCAGCGGGAGAGACTGGGGAGCTGCAGACGATGACGCTGCTGTAAGAGCGCTACACGAGGCCATCGACAAAGGGGTGACCTTCATAGATACAGCTGATGTTTATGGTTACGGACACTCGGAAGAACTGATTGCCAGGGTCATCCGGGAACGGGAAAAAAGAGATGACCTGGTCATCGCAACGAAAGCGGGTAACAATTTTTATCCGCTGCTGGACAAACACCTGCCTGTCACTCCTGTCAACCATGACTATTCCAGGGAACATCTGATTTTCGCCGTGGAACAGAGCCTGAAACGTCTGGGCGTTGAGACCCTCGATATTTTGCAGTTGCACAGCCCCGATACAGAGATCCTGGAACGGGACGAACCCTGGGAGGTACTCGAATCATTGAAGCGGTCGGGCAAGATCAGATATGCCGGATGGAGCGTCCAGTCGTTCCGTGAAACCGAGCAGGCCCCGTTTCTGGAGCGTCACCATGACCTCCTGGATGTGATACAGGTGCGGTACAACCTGCTGGAACGAGAAGCAGAAAAGAAGCTTTTTCCCCTGGCGATGCAATACGGCACGGGCATTATCGTCCGCATACCGATCCTTTTCGGACTGCTTGCCGGAAAGTTTAACCGTGAAACCCGTTTCCCGGAAAACGATCACAGAAAGATCAATCTCTCACCGGAGAAACTGGATCTCTATCTCTCACAGTTAGAAAAGATGATGCCTTTTTTTGAGAAGTACGACAACTATACCATGACCCAACTGAGCCTGCGCTTCTGCCTTTCACATCCTGCCACACACACAGTTATCCCGGGAATGAGGACCGTCGAGCAGGTACATGAGAATATCGGGGCTGCAGAAATGGACTATATCAGCTATAAAGATTTTCCATCCCTGGACTAACCTTATATTTTCGGGGAAAAAGTTTTATTTTTGAGCCTTCATTAAATCCTGTGATCATGGCTCAAGACCCGACCGTTTATCACGGTTCTGATGACCGTGTCGTACCGAGAGAGTATCTCGTCCCTTTTATTTTGATCACCATCCTTTTTCCGCTGTGGGGCTTTGCCAACGACATCACCAACCCGCTGGTAGCTGCTTTTCAGACGGTTATGGAGATCACGGCAGCCAAGGCCGCCCTGGTGCAGTTCGCTTTTTACGGCGGATATGCCACGATGGCCATTCCTGCCGCGCTGGTGGTAAAACGGTATTCTTACAAGACAGGCATCCTTATCGGACTCGGATTATACGCCACAGGGGCTTTCCTTTTCTGGCCGGCCGCCAATTTTGAGATGTTCGGGTTCTTCCTGGTTGCTTATTACATCCTTACCTTCGGTCTGGCCTTTCTGGAGACCACCGCCAATCCTTACATCCTCTCCATGGGAAGTGAAAAGACCGCCACACGGCGCCTTAACTTTGCCCAATCGTTCAACCCTCTGGGCTCTTTGCTGGGGATGATCGTTGCCACGCATTTCATCCTGGCCCTGCTGCATTCCGACGAGCGGGATGCTGCCGGCAACCTCATCTATCCCACGCTTGATGCCGCACAGAAGGCGGTGATCCGTGCCCATGACCTGGTGATCATCCGCGACCCTTATGTCATCCTCGGTGTGGTCGTGGTGATCGTCTTCATCCTGATCGCTGTGTACAACATGCCGAAGAACAAAAGCCAGGTACATGCCTCCAACCGCGAGATATTCCGCCGTCTCTTCACACTGCCTGCCTACCGCAAATACCGGGAAGGGGTCATCGCGCAGGTCTTTTATGTGGGGGCCCAGATCATGTGCTGGACTTTCATCATCCAGTATGCCGAGCATCTGGGCTTCACCAAGGCACAGGGAGAGGAGTTCAATATTATGGCCATGGTCATCTTTGTCAGCGGCCGGTTTATCGGCACTTACCTGATGAAATATATCGAGCCCGGCAAACTGCTCTTTCTTTTTGCTGTGGGTGGCATGCTCACCACCACCGGCGCGATCTTTATCCAGGGGATGACCGGCCTCTATTC
>WFRO01000358.1 GCA_015486475.1 Bacteroidales bacterium | reverse complement strand
GTGGAACGGTAGGCATGGAGCAGGTTGACCGAACGGAACACCTTTTTCACCGCAGGGATATGATTGAATATATCGATCACCACCCGCCAGTTGGGAAGGATCTGGGTGATCTTGGGGATGCTGTTGAGGGGCACCTTCTCCGGATCCTTGCCTGCATAAGCCGCCAGGAACGCCGGCAACAGCACCTCCTGGTTCGTCATGGAATAACCGTTCGTGTAACCCGTCTGCAGCGGTTCCCCGGTCTCCGGATCGATGTTCGGGTCATAGGTGGGGTCCGTCTCATGCCTCTGCTGACCCAGACGTTGTGAGATGACCTTCGTATATTCCCTGAACCTTTCAAAGTATTGTGACTCGTAATTGTTCTTGTCTGTTATCTTCTCAAACATACTGTTCATCGTGATATAGGTCATCGAGAAATTACCCGTGATCCGTTTATCATGAAAGTTGTATGAGCCGGAGAGATCATCATACTTGAAATACTCGTTGTTGTTGTAAGAAAAACGCCTGTTGGCAATGATATCCACGCGTATCCCTTTGAAGGGTTCGAAAGTGGTACGGAAGTTGAAGTTCTCATTATGCACCATCACATAAGGGTTGTTGATCAGGGAGTCCTGGGTCAGCCAGTCATTGTTGGCCGCTTTATACATAAAATTCTCATCCTGCCAACCCAGAACAAAAGGCCATCCCGGAGCCATCTCCCCGTTGATCTTTTTCAGTCCCATGAATGAGGCACCCGGCATATATCCAGGCATCAGCGTTCCCTCGTTCCGGCTGAAGGACAAGGACATGCTGCGGAACCCCATGATCAGCCCCGCCAGGGTCTCTCCGGCGATCACCGCTACATTCTCCTTAACATTCCGCTTCCCTTCAATGAAAACACGCACGTTCTTGTGATCCTCCTGGGCGGTAAAGGTGATCTTATCCGGATTCACCACCTTGAAAGTACCTTTGATCTCCGCTCCGTTCTCATCCACGGCCTTCACCTTGGTGATCTTTTCTGTCCTCAGCTTGTGCTGGATCGACCGGGGTCGTCCTCCTTTCAGCCGCACAGGGTCAGAAGTGAAAGAAACGGTTTTCTCTTTGGGAGGGGGTTTCTTGCCGCTTAAACGGCGCTGATTGTCCCGGTTGATCTTCTTCAGGAAACCGGCCTTATTGTACAATGTGGTAAAATTCAGCTGACCATTCAACTGCGTGGTCTGCGAGTTCTGGATCGTATTCCCCAGACGGATGTTCATGGAATCGGGATAGATGGGCCCTACCAGCCAGTCATATTTCACCCCGTACCGCGCCGAGGCGGTCACCCAGTTCAGCAGGGGGATCTTGTTGATCGGAATGGTATAGGTGACATTGAAGGTATGGAAATAGTGGGTGTTCCGGCCAAAGTGTTTCAGGTTATAGCGTACCGAGTCCTTCCATGTCTTGTACTCATCCGGGTAACGTTTCTTGTCCACCCCTCCTGCCGGCTCATCGATGCGGGCAATGTTCCCGGCTGCAAAATCAAAACGCAATGCCCTGGTCAGATCCCACTTGATATCATAGTTCCGGTTCAAGAAGAAATCTTTCCTGAACGAAGGATCGATCCGCAGATAGGGGTTGTTGATATTCCTGGTCTTGATCTCATTGTAATAGCGGGACAGTTCGGTGCGGTAGGAGAGATGCTTGGGCAATGGGTAAAAATTAAAATCCCTTATCAGCCTGAAAGCATTCGACCGCAGGATCTTCATTTTGCGGAACGGTGCGATGTTCTTGGGCGAAGCATTGTACACATACGTGATCCCGCCTCTGTAGTTCTTCTCCAGGTTGATATCCGTCTTCACATTGCGCCGGTACAGCTCATTGTAGGAGTAGTTCAGCGAGAGGTTGGACGGACTGTAGATCCTGGGCTTTTTGGTCACAGGGCCTATGCCTACGTTGGTAAAGTTGAAGCTCTTGCGGCGCGTGAAATCCTGTGCAAAATGCAGAATGGAGTCTTTCTCGGCCTTTGTTTCGGCATGGGCCAGGGCGGATTTCAGGGGCACATCGGGATCCAGGGGATTGTACTGTGGATTGATACGTGTCTCAGAGAAACCGACGAACATGGGTATGCGCACACGTGCTTTTTCCGGAAAGAACTTACCCAGCTCCAGGTTGGTGGATATATCGTAACGGATCACCTCCTCCTGGCTCAGCTGTGCCACCTTTTTCTCAATGCTCCCGAAACCGGGCTTGCTCGTGAAGCCGGCAATATCGAGGGTGCCGAAATCGGCCAGTTGTGTCTGCATGCGGGCATTGGCCGCCCACCCGCCTTTCTCATCAAAGTTGGTCATACGCAACTCGTCACACCATACCTCCACCGATTTGGAACGTCCGTCATCTTCAAAATAATGATTGTTCTGCAAAGGATTACGGATACCTATCATAATGGTCCTCACATTGCTGAAATTGGGATTACCCGTAACCTTCATCAGGGCATTGCCTGTTTTTTTGACATACACATCACTCACCAGGAGGCCGGAATTGCTCTTGTTGATCACCGCATTCCGCTCCTGCTTCAGCTCCTGCAGCTGATCCAGTGGCAGAATGATCTTGTTGTCACGCGGCCACACGATCTCCCGGTCACTTTCTATATCATTGTTATACCGTCCCGGCGGGGTGATCTTCATAGGGATCTCATACTCATAATAATTATCCCGGTAGTCAGTCCCCAGCCGGATGAACACGGTCACCTCATCATCTTTGAGCTCCTCTCCTATCAGGGCCTCGGCATGCACCTCCATTTGAACCTGTTTATATTTTCGCAGGTCCAGGGTGACATTTTTGTATATCGCCCGGGCATCCCCGTCGGCCAGATCATGCACGCGCATGAGGATCGACTGCTCGTTCAGTTGCCGCAGCTGCGGGTTGGTGGGATCGATGATCCTGTTAATGCCCGGAGGCAACACATAGTTGACAGGCTGCTTGCTGCTGTTCTCCTCAATGTTCACAGCACCTACCTCAAAATCCCCGGCCGTCTGCTGCGGCACGTTCACCCGCTCACCCCCCTGCAACATGGTGCTGTAATAATTCCTCCATTCTCCCCGGACCAGGTCCATCGTGGCAAAACGCAGGATCGTCTCTTTGTTGAAACCCCGCATGAAGAGTCGCATGAAACGGATCGACTTGAAATCCTGAATGTTCCCCACCACTTTCTGGTAATCATGGATGGGTATCTTGAACTGGTACCAGTTGACCGACGACTCTTCTCCGTTCTTGAAGGTGACCGTGCTTGTCACTTTGTTGGTAATATAGTTCCGGCCCACCATCAGGTCCTGGGGACGCAGGCTCACATGATACTGGTAATAACGCTCGGTCTCGCTCAGGGTATTGTCCCGGTTGATATCTTCGACATCCGGCAGCGTGGATCCCGTAGTGGGATAAGGCTCTTTGGACATCTCTGACGTCGGGGAGTTGCCCTCCATGCCATTGTATTTCTTGTACCGGTCCAGTATGCCCAGCTTCTCCTGGTCATAATCACTGCCCCGGTAATAATGATAGTCATCATTGGAGGGGTCTTTCAGGATCTCCTGATAAGCCTCGGGAGTGAGAACGCTCTGCAGCGAGTCAAGGTAATCCCTGAAAAAAGACTGCTCGTCTTCGTTGCCATACTCGTTTCCTACGCCATCGAGCCCCACATCCTGGTACTTCCGTGCATTGGGGTCATTGTCAAAAGCGTTCACCAGCGACTGGTTCACCGGCACACGGCCCCAGACAGTAGTATCCACATCCGTCACCAGCGGCGAGGTAGGCAGTCCGTTCTCAAAAGCTTTACGCGAATCCCGCAGGATATCCTCCGAAACGTCTCCCAGATCGAAATAAAGATCCCCCCCAAAGTTGTCAGGCATCTCCACAAAAGGATCCATCAACCAAAACTCAATATACTGAACGTTCGCCGCCTCAAAATCATTGACCGGCACCTCCCGCATGACCCCGCCCCACCGGGACTCAGGGGTCTGCAGTTTACCGTCCGGGTCAAGACCGGCAGAGTAGGGTGTGGGCTGGACATCGTAATTATAGGGTCCCCGCTCATCCGGATAGAAAGCCACGTTCAGCACCGGGATCGTAGTAGGGATCCCTGTGGGACTCTCCCGCTCGGGAAAGAGCTCGTTCTCAAAAACTTCCCGCACATAATGGCTCGACTGGTAGTCGGGGTTCTGACGTATATAATCCGGCGTATTGACATTATTGCGCAGGAAAAGAGGGTCGATCACGTACCACGCCAGCCTGGCCCTGTTCACACCATAGAGATGGTTGTTATTGAAACGTGCCTCGGGAAAGAGATCGTTCTGCCCCTGAGGCGTGCTGGCCAGCACCCATGCATTGAAAGCCCGCAGGTCAATGGTCGTCGTGCTCCCCTCAAAATCATCCAGATAAGCCGTACCTGTCTTATTGATGGCTTTCGAATGACCGGGGATCATCTGTGCGAACTCTCCCGTAAAGTCGAACGATGAAGGAGCCTTGGTCTGCAGGAAAGGGATCGCATCCACCAAACGGGTCAGGAAACGCGACTCGGAATGATAATTGCCATCGAAACCCAGCATGGTATTGGAGATGGGCTCATCCCCGATGTTCACCTTCTGCGTCAGAGGCCGTTCGGTAAGGTTCATTACCGTAGCCCCCAGATGGAAATTCTCGTTGACCTTGAAATCCAGATGGGTGCCGAACATCGTTTTGGTCTGCAGGTTGAACAGCTGGTTGCTCTCCAACTGCACCTTGATGGGGGTCTGCGACTCCAGCAGGCCCGGGTTGATGATCTTCACACGCCCCAGGTTGTAATCGACCGTATAATCCACATTCTCCTTCAGCTGTATCCCGCCGGCCGTCACTTTCACCGAGCCCTGCGGGATGTTCATGGCATTGAGCTGTATCTCCGAGCTGGAGGCAGAGGAGTAGGTTCCCGTGATCGTGAACTTGTTTTTCTCGGCATCCTGCTGCGCCTTGACCAGTGTCGAATCGTACAATTGCTGGTAGACATATTTGTCGGCAATGGCATCATCCCCGATCTTTTTTCGCAGATAACTGCCAAAAGGCTCCAGCACAGGGAAAATGACCCGGCCTTTGGTAGGGTTGATGGTGATGCCCGGCAGATAGTCAAAATAACCGTCGGGATGAGGCTCGTTCTGGGAATCCAGATTGTCCAGGTTCAGGACCCTGATCAGAATATCCTGGGAGATCTTCCCTTCGGGAATATAGTTGATATCATTGCCCGTCTTGTTGTCGTGATACAGTACATGCAGCTCAAAATCCTTTCTGTTGATCTGATAAGCCCCCAACGCATATATGTTCTTCATCATCAGATCCCACGTGGGGAATTGCGGCGAGAGGTTGGTACCTTTCAGGAGCTTCAGGATCATGGCATCCGGAGCGCTGATGTCGCTGGAAAACTCACCCACCTGATACACCTGTCCGTTCACCGTGTATTCATACGCCACCGCCAGCACTTCATCGGAGTTCAGGGCAGTGTTCAGAGAGATGAAACCCAGCTGTTTGTTGACGGTATATTCCCGCTCACTGAGCTTACGGGCATTCTCCACTTTTTCATAATCCCTGCCGATGATAAAATCCGGAGAAAGGACTCCCAGTGTCTGTGTCACCTGGCTGATGTCACGTATACCGCTGTAGGTTGTGTTCATCTCCTGGTAGATGCCGTTCAGGTCATTCGAAGGATAAGGCCCCTGGCCTGTCTGCTGGAACGCAGGTATGTCGTTGTAAATATGGTCCTGCCCTTCGGCCAGGTCCTGGAAGGCCACCACGTTCCGGGAATTCTCAAAACGGTTGGTCTTGTTGGTCACCCACACCTCCACACGCTGGATGACAATATCGGAGTTGATCACCGGCAGATGGGCCAGTGCACGGTCATACTGATCCCGGAAATACTGCGACAGGAAGAAGTGCTTGTTGGCCTCATATTCATCCGCCTCCACCCTGAATTCCTGGATCATCGCTCCTCCTTTGACGTCGATCTCGGAGGTCTGGCCTTTCTGCTGGGAGAACACACTGGTGATGGTCAGCTTACCGAACTGCAGCTCGGTCTTCAGGCCAAAGAGACTCTGGCTGCCGCTGATGAGCGTCCCGGACAGGGGAAAATTGATGTTCCCGGCTTCGATCTTTTTGATGATCTCATCTTCCTTGCCTGTATAGGCCAGCTTCACCTGGTTCTCAAAATCAAAGGTGGCCTCCGTATTGTAGTTAATGCCCAGCTTCAGCTTGTCGCCCACCGTCCCGGCAACGTTCATCTGTATCTTCTCCTTAAAATCAAAGGTAGTCACCTTCCGCAGCTTTTCGGAGAGTGCCGGGTTGTCAATACGGGACGTATTGATGCCAAAGATCAGTTCGGCCGATCCCTGCGGCACGATGTTCACCGTATTGCTCCCGAAGATCCGGTCGAAAGCCTCCCCTCCCACATACAGTTTGGGAATCAGCGACGAACGGTAGCTCACGGCATTGCCACCGGCTTTCTCACGCCAGTACTGACGCATGGCCTCATCATACTGCCATTTACGGAACTGCTCGGGCGACATCACATAAGGCAACCGGTAGTTCATATTACCGATCTTCTCGTATATGATGTACTCATTGTTCTGGGGATCGTACTGGATGTCCCGCTGAATGTTCGAAGGCAGATGAAGATATAATCCCGACCGGGGGGCATTGAGCGAAGGTACGACGCCCTGGTCCTTGAACGGATAACGCAACGGGGCGGATCGAAGACCGGAAGTGTCGGCAGCGGCAGGCTTTACCTGGGCATATAAAAGCCCTCCCTGCAAAAAGAACAGAAGCCCGTACAATAAAACAAATACATATTTATTTGCGTTATTCAACAGGGAAGAATTTGAATATCCTTACAATACCTTCAATGCTTCTTTGACGATCTCTTCCACGGCCTTTGACGGGTCTCCCGCAACGATCTTCTCCACCACCTTACGCACGCGCGCGCGCGGGAACCCTAAAGTCACCAATGCAGATAACGATTCTTCCAGCACGCTATTGCCCTGAATCTGCAAAATTTCACCGTTTTCCGGTATTTTCCCTACTTTGTCACGCAAGTCTACGATGACCCGCTGGGCTGTTTTGGTCCCGATCCCCTTGATCCCCTGCAACAACGCCACATTTTCGGTGACGATGGTCTGTCGCAGATCCTCCGGGCTCATGGATGAAAGTATCAGCCGGGCTGTGTTGGCGCCGATGCCCGATACACTCACCAGCTGACGGAACAGCTCGCGCTCCGTCCGGTCAGAAAAACCGAACAGCAGATGCGCATCCTCGCGGATCACATGATGGATGTACAACAACACCTCCCCCGTATCCTTGATACGTGTGTAGGTATGTAAGGAGATATGGATATGATAACCGATCTCTCCGGCCTCCACAACAGCATAGGTAGGGGTCAGATCGGTAATTCTTCCCTTAAGATATTCAAACATTTTCAGGTTTTGTTTTGGTTCAGGTCAACGGGTTGCCGGCGATGCTTTGTCACTCCTCCCTGTCATGGCCGGCTTTGAGAGGATGGGCCGTGATCTCATCGTATCTTTTCCTGTTGCGGTATATATCCAGGGCCAGGAACAGAGCCTCCCGGAACGAATCAGGTGAAGCTTCCCCTTTGCCTGCCAGCTCATACGCTGTGCCATGATCCGGTGAGGTCCTCACCACCGGCAGACCGGCCGTGAAGTTGACCCCCCGCTCAAAACTGATCGATTTAAAAGGGGCCAGCCCCTGGTCATGGTACATCGCCAGTACCGCGTCAAAGCGTTTGAAATCGCCGGCGCCGAAAAATCCATCGGCCGGATAGGGGCCAAAGACCAGCCTGTTCTCCTCCCGCACCCGCTTGATGGCCGGCAGGATCTGCTCCTCCTCTTCCTGTCCCAGGACACCGTTCTCCCCCGCATGGGGATTCAGTCCCAGCACAGCGATGCGCGGCCTGTTGATACCCAGATCCCGTATCAGCGATTCCTCCAGGGTGCGTATCTTCGCATACACCCTGCCTGCAGTGATCTGCCCGGCGACATCGGCAAGAGGGATATGGCTCGTCACCAGCGCCACACGCAGATGCTCCCCTATCATCATCATCAGACTGTCCCCCGGCTCCCCGAAAGACTGTTCAATGTATTCGGTATGACCGTGGAAAGGAAATTCCTCCGAATGGATCGTCGCCTTATTGACAGGCGCCGTGACCAACACATCGATCAGATTGTCCTGGAGATCGGAAATGGCCCTTTTCAGTGCCGCCAGCGCTGCCTCCCCCGCCTCACGGGAAGGCTTGCCCAGATCCACACGTATATCATCGCTCACACAGTTGATCACATTGGCACGGCGCATATTGGCCTCAGAGGCCGAACGGATATGATTAAGACTGAAGTTGTTAATGTTCAAAACTTTACGATGATAGGCAGCCACCTTAGGCGAACCGTAAACGATGGGAGTGCACATCTCATAGATACGGGGATCCAGCAGGGTCTTGATGATCACCTCATAACTGATACCATTGATATCCCCGTGCGTGATCCCTATTTTTATTTTTCTCTGATCTGACATTTTTTCTCTCTTTAAGGGCCTGAACCCGTTTATTTCTTGCATTTATTTTTCAGGAAGTCGTATACCAGACGCACACCTACGCCCGTCCCTCCTTTGCCTTTGTATGAATTGTTCCCCGTAACAAAGGCGGGTCCGGCAATATCCAGGTGGATATAGGGATAGGACGTGAAATGTTCCAGGAATTTCCCGGCGGTGATCGCCCCTGCTTCACGGCCTCCGATGTTTTTCATGTCGGCAATATCCGATCTCAGCAGCTCTTTGTACTCATCCCAGAAAGGAAAACGCACCAGCCGCTCATTCACCCGCTCCCCGCTTTGGCCCAGGGCAACGAACTCCTCCTCTGCGGCTGTACCCATGCCCACAATGCCGTACTTGCCTATGGCTACGGCCGCGGCGCCGGTGAGTGTGGAGAACTCGAGCACCAGCTCCGGATCATACTGTTTCGCATACGCCAGCGCATCGGCCAGGATCATACGCCCCTCCGCGTCGGTGTTGAGTACCTCCACGGTAGAGCCGTCATACATCTTGACCACATCCCCCGGCGTATAAGCATTGCCGTCAGGACGGTTGTCCGTGGCCGGCACCAGGGCGACCACATGACAGGGCACCTTATTGACCGCCAGTGCATACATGGCAGCCCCCACGGCAGCAGCCCCCGCCATGTCCGATTTCATCTGGTCCATACTGTCTTTGGTGGGTTTCAGGCTCAGGCCGCCCGTGTCGAAAACCACCCCTTTGCCCACCAGCACGACCGGTTTTTTGTTCACGGCATCCGGAGGGTTCCACTCCATCACGGTAAAGGTGGGCGGATCCACACTGCCCCGGTTGACGGCCAGCAGGCCGCCCATGCGCATCGCCTCGATCTTCTGCTTGTGGAACACCTCCACCGAAAAACCGGCCTCCCGTCCCATCTCCGCAAAAGCTTCTGACAACCGCAGGGCATTGAGCCAAGACACCGGCTCGTTCACCAGGTCACGGGCATACCCCACAGCCCGTACCACCACCCGCAAGGCCTCCAGCTCTTCATCAGCTATCCCCGGAAAAACCACAATGATCTTCTCCGGCAGGGGATCTTCCGGCTTGTCCCTGTTGCCGGTAAAATATTTGTCAAAACGGTAGAAACTCAGTAACAACCCCTCCAGAAATGCCAGGGCAAACTCCGGCGATGTGTCTTTATCTGTTACCTGCACCTCCTGATCGTCCGCTTTGATCACCTCGCCGGCAATTTTATAAGCTGCCTGCCGCAGCTTTTCCATCTTCTCCTCCCGGCTTCCCTGCTCCGGCACCGGCACGATCCACTGACGGTGGTCCAGACGGTCCAGCATCACATGGTCTGCCTTGCCTTCAAAACGTTTTTTCACATATGCTCGCTCGCGGTCATCCTTCAACGCTTCCACAGCCTGGTCCGCTTCCCCGGCGATCAGGATCACCGATCTGTCCGGCATGGTCTTTTTACGTGTAATGATCTCTGGTATATTCATGGCTTATATATTTTTATTCCCTTAAACTTTTCAACTCATAAACTTATCAACTTATCAACTTCTTCTCATCAACTTCTTCTGCTATGCAAATGTAAAAAAAAAGCCACTCCTCGTAAGCACCCGGAGCGGCTTTATAAATTCCTTTGCGGAGTGTTCCGTCTATTTCTTTGCAGGGATGATCTTTAACGTATAGAGAATGCTTTCCACCTGCCGCATCAGCTCTCTTTTCTTTTCACCGGGACCGTAAACAAAACCTTCTACGGTCAGTACTTTCCCGCGGGTTTTGTCAACGGTGGTAATACTGTAAAAAGGACCTCCCATAAAACCATTCTCCAGTTTCCACAGGCCACGCAGGGATGCATAATACTGTCCGTCTTTTTTAAAAGCTTTGAACTCCGGCGGGATACGTCTCTCAGTAGCCATATAGGTGCCGGCGATCTGGCCATGAACATATTTCTTGAGATAGCGGTCACGGATATCGACCAGACTGTCGGCATTGAAGATCTTTTCTGTGGTATAAGGATAGGAATAGATGAGTATGCCCTGGCTGGTGCGGGGCGTTTCATTGGCGATCCAGACAAAATCCGTGGTATCCAGGTCGAGGGAATACCCTTTGGGTATGTCCAGGGTCAGATGGAATTTCTTCTCTATCTTCTTATAGATGTCGGTGGCCAGGTAGTGCCTGTAATAATCAATGATGCGCTGGCGCTCCATATCGTTGAGTTTTTTAACGATAGAGGCTCCGCCCTCATGGAGGGCCCGCGCCATAACAAGCGAGTTGGGTGCATCCACCTCTATGAGCATCTGAGGCGTGGCCCACCGGTCGTGTGCCACCGTGATGTGGGGCTCCTTAAAATCGGGGCCGGTTTTCATAAAGAGGATATTGCGATGTGTATGGAACATTTTGTCAAACTGTCCGGGCGTAACATGGAGGACATCAAAGAGAGGCTCCGGCTGCGGGAGATAGGGCACCTCCTGGGCAAAAAGAGCACGCAGGGTATCACCGGCCGGACTGTTCCACACGGCATCCGTTGCTACCACCAACACCTGTCCCGCCGGCCCTGACACCTTAGGCTTGAGGGTCTCCTGGTTGTTCTTACATCCGGATCCTGCCACCACGAACAGGACAAGAAGAAATATACTGATGCGCTTCATGACTTCCTGTTTTTAATGATTTTTCATTCCCCTCATTGCCGGTACTGTCTCACTCCGGCACATCCCGGCAAGGGAGGTACAAAAACTGTGCCTCAAAGGTTAGGAAGAATCCCGTGGGTTTCCTTATCAGGGGTCGGGGGATCATATCCCGCTCATTTCGCGCTGTCGTTCCCTTTGTCACCCTGCGGCTCGGGCTCGTCTTTCGTAGCTTTCTTGAACTCTTTCATGCCCTGCCCCAGACCTCTCATCAGCTCGGGGATCTTACGCCCTCCGAAAAGCAGGACCAGCACCAGTACGATAATGACGATCTCAGTGGGTCCGAACATGCCGGCTAAAACAAAATTCATGATCATGATTTCCTGTTTTTATAAAATTATGCCTAACAAAGTTACTTATTATTTCTCAAAACGTTCCCCTGCGGCCTTTATTTATGGAACAACTTAAAAATATCATTGCCGTTTGCATATAACAACAAGGCCAGCAGCAGGATCATTCCTACGATCTGCGCATATTCCATGAACTTGTCCCCCGGCTTACGGCCGGTGATCATCTCATACAGCAGGAAGAGCACATGCCCTCCGTCCAGGCCCGGGATGGGCAAAAGGTTCATGATCGCCAGGATGATCGACAGAAAAGCGGTCAGGTTCCAGAAAGAATACCAGTCCCACTCCGGCGGGAAGATGCTTCCGATGGTGATGAAGCCTCCCAGTGATTCATAGGCTTTCGTGCTGGGTGTGAAGATCAGCTTGATCTGTTTCAGGTAATCGCCGGTGGTCTTGATACCCTTACGTATACCGGCAGGGATCGACTCAAAGAAAGAATATTTGATCTGCTTGTATTCAAAGACATGTGAAAAATCGGTGGATACCCCGATCATCCCCTCGGGTGTCAGCTGCACAGGCACTGTGAAAAAGGATGAATCACGCTCCACCGTCAGAGTCACTTGCTGCCCTTTGTGCTGCAACAGGTAGTTCCTGAACTCATCGTAATACTTAAAACGGTTGCTGTCCACAGCCACCAGGCGGTCGCCTTTTTTCAGACCGGCAGCTTTGGCGGGAGAATTCTTCAGGAAACCCTCCACGATGAAGGGATCAAAAGGCAAACGGGGCTGGATCGTCCCCTTCCCCTGCAGGAGCTGCGGGAAAACAGAATCTGGGATCGCTACCTCTATGATCTTCCCGTCACGCTCCACTTCCAGGCGACGGGCATGGTTCAGGACGATGTCGGGAAGGATCATATTGAAGTTCTCCACCCGCTCCGTATCTACGGCCAGGATCTTGTCGCCGTTGCGCAGACCGATCTCTTCCCCCAGCTGATCCACATATATGCCATATTTCACGTTTTCATTGGGGAGGTACTGTTCTCCCCAGACGAACATCACGGCGATGTAGATCACAAAAGCCAGGATAAAATTGACCAGGATCCCTCCCAGCATGATCAGCAGACGCTGCCAGGCGGGTTTGGAACGGAACTCCCAGGGCTGGGGCGGCTTCTTCATCTGCTCCCGGTCCATCGACTCGTCGATCATGCCGGAGATCTTCACATACCCTCCCAGCGGCAGCCAGCCGATGCCATATTCGGTCTCTCCCTTCTTTATCTTGAAAAGAGAAAACCAGGGATTGAAGAAAAGATAGAACTTCTCTACCCGTGTATGGAAGATCTTGGCAAAGGTAAAATGACCCAGCTCATGCATGATCACCAGGATCGAAAGGCTCAGAAGAAGTTGTGCTACTTTTATCAGTATATCC
>WFRO01000357.1 GCA_015486475.1 Bacteroidales bacterium | reverse complement strand
TTTCTTGCGCTCCTTCCGCTGCAGCTTTTCTCCCAGGGGAAGACGACCGTGACGCTGAAGGAGAATAATATTCCGTTGCGGCAGTTATTTGATCTGATCCAGCAAAAAACGGAGTACCGTTTTTTCTACAACGAAGATCTGCCTGCCCTGAATGAAAAAGTTACAGTGGATGCCCGTAATGAGGAGGTTACCCAATTGCTGAAATCGATCCTTGATCCCAGGGGACTGATCTATCGCATTGTGGACAAGAACCTGATCGTGGTGGCTGACCCGCAGGGTTTTCAGAAACATGTTGTCACCGGAGTGGTGAGTGACCAGAGCGGTATGCCTCTGCCGGGAGTAAATGTTTTTATCAAGGGGACTACACAGGGGACCATCACGGATATGGACGGTAAGTATTCACTGGAGGTGCCGGATGGTACTACCGTGCTGGTTTACTCTTTTGTAGGTTATGAGGAGGAGGATATCCCCGTGGGGGACCGCAAGGTCATCAACGTACAAATGAAAGAAGCGGTACAAAAACTTGAGAAAGTGGTGGTCACGGGTCTCGGGATCTCGCGCCAGCAAAAATCGCTGGGTTATGCGGTCACCGAGGTGAGTGGCGATGCGGTTTCCGAGGCCAAAGAGGCCAACATGATCAACTCCCTGGCCGGTAAGGTCGCCGGCCTGCAGATCAACCGTACGGCAGGAGGCGTGGGTGCTTCCAGCCGGGTCATCCTGCGTGGTATCACCTCGCTACTGGGCAGTAACCGGCCTCTTTTCGTGGTGGACGGTGTGCCCATCAGCTCGGGCAACCTGGGCAGTGCCGGCGAATGGGGCGGACGTGATATGGGAGATAATATTGCCGATATCAACCCGGCAGATATCAAGAATATCTCGGTGTTGAAAGGACCTGCCGCTTCGGCTATATACGGATCACAGGGCGCCAACGGTGTGATCCTGATCACTACCAAAAGCGGGAGAAAGAAAGAGGGTGTAGGTGTTGAGATCAGCTCGTCCGCCTCTGTCGAGACCCCCCTGGTGCTCCCTGAACTGCAGAACAAATATGGTATGGGCGGATACGGTGTCTATGCACCGATCGACCCGGTTTCCGGTCTTCCTTCCGGTGAGTATCCCTGGGTATGGAGCTACGGGCCGGAGATGAAAGGACAGATGCTGACCAACTGGCTGGGTGAGCAGCAGCCTTATACAGCTCAACCCAACAATTATAAGGACTATTTTACGACAGGATGGGGGCTGACCAATACCCTGGCATTTGATGCCGGCAATGAAAGATCCACTACGCGCGTCTCTGTCACCGATTTCCGGATGCAGGGGTTGGTGCCCAACAACGACCTGAACCGCCAGACCTTCAACCTCCGGGGTTCTTCCAAGTTGGGCAAGCACCTGGATCTGGATGCCCGCATCACGTATGTTCATCAGCGGGCCCACAACCGGCCGATCCTGAGTGAGGACTCTCACAACCCCATATATATGCTGGAGATGTTCCCCCGCAACCTGCGGCTCTCGGACGTGAAAAACAACATTGTAGATGAGAACGGCGTGGAAAAGAACTGGATGTCGGATATTTTCACAGGGAATCCTTATTGGGCCATGAAGTACATCGGGAATGTGGATGACAAAAACCGTATCATCAGTTTTCTCTCCCTGAATTATCATTTCACTGACTGGCTGAACCTGATGGTCCGTACCGGTGTGGATTATTATGCCCTGCGTACCAAGGCATGGCAGGCGAATAACTCCAAAACGAATACCGACGGACACATGAATGCCAGCCAGAGAAACAATACCAGTGTCAATTCCGACTTTTTGCTCTCGGGGAAAAAGGACATCATCAAAGGCTTGAGCCTCGGCCTGAGTCTTGGGGGTAACTTCCGTTATTACAACGGTGTTTCCATATCACAATACGGCAGTCTTTTCAATGTACCTGACTTTTACAACATCAGCAATGTGGCCCGCTACTCTACGGGAGAGGGTTTTTGGGAGAAAGAGGTTTATTCGTTGTATGGCCTGGGCAACATTGCCTGGAAAGATTATCTCTTCCTGGATGCTACCGTACGGAACGACTGGTCGACCACCCTGCCCCAGGACAACAATTCTTATTTCTATCATTCGGAGAATGTGGGCTTTGTCTTTACCAATGCCTTTCACCTGAAGAGCTACTGGTTTTCATTCGGCAAGCTCAGGGGTTCTTTTGCCAGGGTGGGGAATGACACGGGGCCCTATCAGACCTATCAGTACTATTATGTGGAGCAGACCAAGTTCCCTTATCCCCTGGGCAACCTGAGTGATCAGCTGGCATTCTTTGACTTCATGCCGGAGATCACCAATTCGTGGGAAGCAGGTACCGATCTGATGTTCTTCAACCGGCGTATTGATGCCAACTTCACTTATTATCAGAACGTTTCCAAGAACCAGATCATGTCAGTGCCCTTGTCTCATTCGACCGGTTTCACGAGCAAGCGTTTCAATGCCGGAAGCATCAAGAGCCAGGGATACGAGCTCCGGATCGGGGGTACCCCGGTACACACGGAAAGCGGGTTCGATCTGCATCTGTCCTTTAATCTTTCACACAGCACTTCCATAGTACAATCGTTGCACCCGAGCCTGGACAAGCTGGAACTGGCCCATCTCTGGT
>WFRO01000356.1 GCA_015486475.1 Bacteroidales bacterium | reverse complement strand
GTCCCTGAGTAGGCGAAGCATTAGTGGAGCCGTACCGAAGGGCCGGAGAGAGGAATGGTCCTCTCGATGCGTAGCTATCGCTCCTTACTCGAGGACCAGACCGGTCCCTGAGTAGGCCCGCGAGGGCCGTACCGAAGGGCCGGAGAGGTGGCAAGGTCCTCTCGATGCGTCGCTATCGCTCCTTACTCGAGGACCAGACCGGTCCCTGAGTAGATCCGACCATGGGGAGGATCGTACCGAAGGGCGAGGGGCGAAGGGCCGGGAAGAAAAAGAATACCCTTATCTTTGCATATATGGGAAAGGATATACAGGATATGCCATTGGAGGAGCAGGTGCGGTTGCTGCCGGATGCATCGGGCGTTTATCTTTTCCGGGATGCTGCCGGAAAGGTGATCTATGTGGGCAAGGCAAAGAGCCTGAGGAAGAGGGTCGCTTCCTATTTTACCGGAAGGACGGAAGGAAAGACACGGGTATTGGTAAGCCGCATCGCTGCCCTGGATCATGTGCTTACGGACAGTGAGCAGGATGCCCTGCTGCTCGAGAACAACCTGATCAAGAAATATCAGCCCCGCTACAACATCCTCCTCAAGGACGACAAGAGCTATCCCTGGATATGCATTAAGAACGAGCCTTTTCCCAGGGTCTTCCTGACGCGGAACATTGTGAAGGATGGCTCCGAGTACTTCGGACCGTACACGTCCGCACGGATGGTGCGTACCTTACTGGACCTTATCCGGCAACTGTATCCCCTGCGTACCTGTGGTCTCAATCTGAGCGCAAAGAACATAAGATCAGGGAAATACAGGGTGTGCCTGGAATATCATCTGGGCAAATGCAAGGCTCCTTGTGTGGGGAAGCAGACGGAAGAAGAGTATGACCGGGATATACAGAGTGTACGGATGATCCTGAAAGGGAATATCCGGGAGGTGATCCGCCATCTGGAGCGACTGATGAAAGATTATGCCGGGAGATACGAGTTCGAGAAAGCTCAGATCGTGAAAGAAAAACTGGATATCCTGGAAAAATACAAAAGCCGTTCGGTTGTGGTCAATCCCAAAATCAGGGAAGCGGATGTTTTCTCCCTGATCGATACGGAGAAATATGCTGTGGTCAATTTTCTGAAGGTGGTTAACGGTGCTGTGGTACAGTCACATACGGTGGAGGTGAAAAAGGTGCTGGGAGAACGGAAAGAGGATATCCTGCCGCTGGTGGTGAGTGATATACGGCAGCGTTTTGGGAGTCAGGCCCGCGAGACGATCGTACCGTTCATCCCCGGGACGGAGGTCGGTGGAACCCGGTGGGTGGTCCCGCAACGCGGGGACCGTAAAAAATTACTCGAGATGTCTGAGCGCAATGCCCGTTATTATCAGCTGGAAATGGAGAAGAGAAAGGAACGGTATCTCCGGAAATATGATCAGGAAGAAAAGCTGAATATACTTAGAAAAGACTTGAGAATCAGTACTGTACCGTCGCATATTGAGTGTTTTGACAACTCCAATCTGCAGGGAACCCATCCGGTGGCCTCCTGTGTGGTTTTCCGCGACGGCAGACCCAGTAAAAAGGAATACCGCCATTTCAATGTCAAAACGGTCACAGGCCCTGATGATTATGCCTCGATGAAGGAGATCGTCTACCGCAGGTACAAAAGGATGCTGGACGAAGGTCACGACCTGCCCCAGCTGATCATCATCGACGGAGGGAAAGGACAGCTCAACGCTGCACGCAACAGCCTGGAGAAACTGGGCCTGCAGGAGAAAGTAGCCCTGATAGGCATTGCCAAAAGGCTGGAGGAGATCTATTTCCCTGATGATCCGGTGCCGCTGTACCTGGACAAGAACGGGGAATCCCTGAAAATGATCCGGTACCTGCGGGACGAGGCTCACCGTTTCGGGATCACTTTTCACCGGCAAAAAAGATCGAAAGATCTGGTACATACCGAACTGGAGAACATTCCGGGCATTGGACCACAAAGTGCCTCTCTTCTTTTACGTACCTTTGGCTCGGTGGCAGAGATCAGGAAACGGTCAAAGGATGAGCTGGCTGCAGTGACCGGCCGCAGCAAAGCGAATAAAGTTTATAACTACTTTCATAAAAGTAGTTGATCATTCTTATTTGTATTAGCTTCATGATCATGCAGTATATCAGATTGTTATATTCATATATAAATATGATGCAACTACGTAGGCAGCTACGTAGTTATCTACGTAGTTGTAAAATTTATCCCAGCTTACGCATAAGGAAGCTAAGGATTAGCTGATCTAACGCGTTAGCTGGGGTTAACCCCGATCTAGGAGTTCACGGTTTTGGTGTATAGCCAAAACCGATGAAATCCTTGATCGATCAGCAATGAAAAGCGCTTGCGATTTTCTATTGCTGATTTGGGTTTATTGTTAGCTTTGTGCTTTGAAACAACACTTTATGGAAAAACTGGAAAAACATTTGAGGAACAGGGTCGGACTGAAGGACGGAAAACTGATACCGGGGGTATATACCAATGGTTTTGTAAGTTTTACCATCCAGCATATCAGGAAAGGGAATGTTTTGTTGTATGCCAATACGGACATTCCATACCTGGGGATCTCGGAAGACGAGTCCCTGGAGATCCTGGAAAAAGAGCTTACGGAGATGTTCCTGGAAGTGCTGGAAGATTTCAGCCTGACACATGCCGGAGTTTAGAAAAACACGTATTCTTATCATAAGGATAAAAACATGTCCCGAAACATATACCGGGACGCTGAAAATCTGATAAACCGCAGGTAAAGTTTATTTACATATTTATATATTTGTAAATAAAATCATCCATATATGAACAAAGAGCCGATGACCCCGGAACAGCTGGAAAAAGCAGCCAATATACTGAAAGCCATTGCACACCCGATGCGGATCGCCATCCTGGAATATCTGGAAGATGGCGAGAAAATGACCGTTACCCAGATCCACAATCTGCTGGGACTGGAACAATCTACTACCTCACATCATCTGGGGATCCTGAAAGACAAAGGGATCCTTGCCTCCAAAAGGGAGGGGAAAAACAATCTGTATTATTTAAAATACAAGAACATAGGACAGGTCCTGGAGTGTCTGCGCAAAAATGTCTGAGTTCTGAATGATCCGGTATCAGATGCTTCTGAAAATGCAGGATCACAAAATACAGAAGCGGGGGATTTTGGTTAACTTTACCGGTATAAAGAACTATTCCCTATGGCAAGTGTAAGGATCACCAAGAAATTTGATTTTGAGATGGCTCATGCCCTGTGGAACTATGACGGGGCCTGCCGGAATATCCACGGGCATTCCTACAAGTTGTTCGTCACGGTGCGGGGAGAACCGGTAGAGGATGAAAGCGATGTAAAGAATGGCATGGTAATGGATTTTGGTGATTTGAAGAGGATCGTGCAGGACCACATCGTGAACAAGTTTGACCACAGCGTAGTGGTGAGTGACAGGGCGCCGCATGATTTCATCGGACGGGTGGAGCAGATGTTCGAAAAATATGAGTTGACCCCTTTTCAGCCGACCAGTGAAAATCTGTTGTTGCTGTTCGCAGAGATACTGAAAAAGGAGCTTCCTTCCTCTGTGGAACTGGTGGCGCTTCGTCTTTACGAGACGGAGAACAGTTATGCTGAATGGCTCAGGGAAGATAATACGTAAAGCGATGACAGAACGATCTGTGGAAAAAGAAAGGGAGCTTTATCTGCTCGATGCTTATGCTTTGATCTTCAGGGCGTATTTTGCATTTATCCGGAACCCGCGGATCACCTCTACGGGGATGAACACCTCGGCGGTGTTCGGTTTTGTCACCACCCTCCAAGAGCTGCTGAAGACCTATCATCCTTCCCACATTGCCATCGTCTTTGATCCGCCGCGGCCCACTTTTCGCCATGAGATCTATCCCAAGTACAAGGCCAACCGCGATCAGACGCCGGAAGATATCAGGATCGCGGTCCCCTATATCAAGCAGCTGGCAGAGGCCTATAACATCCCGGTACTGGAGGTGCCGGGTTATGAAGCGGATGATGTCGTGGGTACCCTCGCCCGTCAGGCGGGAGAGAAGGGATATAACACTTTTATGGTCACTCCGGATAAGGATTACCTGCAATTGCTAAGAGAGAATACATTCCTGTTGAAGCCCCGTACCAAAAAGAACGAGATCGAGAAGATCGGCCTGCCGGAGCTGCCGGAATATTTTCAGGTGAAAGAGCCGCAGCAGGTGATCGATGTGCTGGCCCTGTGGGGTGACGCCTCGGACAATATCCCCGGATGCCCCGGCATAGGTGAGAAAACGGCCAAAAAACTGATCAATGAGTATGGCTCGCTGGAAAATATCTACGCCAATCTGGATCAGATCAAAGGGAGCCTGCATGATAAGCTGGTACAATACAGGGATCAGATCTTCCTCTCGCGTGACCTGGTGACGATCCGCACGGATGTGCCGGTCGCTTTTGATGAGTCTTTGTTCCGCAATTCAGGACTGGATGAAGAGAAGATCAGGAGCCTGTTCCGGGAGCTGGAGTTCAGAACCCTCCTGCAAAGGGTGTTGCCCGGAGAAGAGGGAAAAGAGAGTGGTAAGGAGGGTGCGCCTGTGCAGGGTAATCTTTTTGATCAGCCGCACACACAGAAAGAACAGAAGGTCTCCGGCGACGATCGTGAAAGCATTGCAACGCAGGAACACCACTACCATCTCGTGGAGAAGCCGGAAGAGATGCGGGAGCTGGCAGGGAAACTGAAAAAGCTGAAAGAGTTTGCCTTTGATACCGAGACCACAGGGCTTCGTTTTATGGATGCGGAGATCGTGGGGATGTCTTTTTCCTGGAAGGCACATGAAGGATATTATGTTTTTCTGCCTGCCGGCCGTGAAAAAACGCAGGAGTACCTGAACATTTTCCGCGAGGTTTTCGGAGATAAAAAGATCCGGAAGGTGGGTCAGAACATCAAATTTGACATGCACATCCTGGCCAATTACGGGATCCGTGTGCAGGG